>JAIRJR010000079.1 GCA_031260575.1 Tannerella sp. | reverse complement strand
CTTTTTTGAGATTGCGCATGGCTCTGAAACCAAACGAGAAACCATATACCACTCCAGTCTCGAAACGCAACACCCGAATGATGCCTGGCGCATGTTCCAAAAGGACTTCAGGCACGCCGTCCCCGTCCATATCTGCAACGGCAAGCCGCATATTCGCTTCAGAAATTGAATGTTCATTACAATAATCGGCAAAAGAGATGTTTTGTTTTTTCTCTGTGTCGAAATGCGGCGCTTCATTGTTGAACACGTTTTGAAACGCTTCGAGATACACTTCCATCGGCACATCTGTCTCAACCTTCCTTCCCTTGTTTATTGCACTATTTTTGTTAAAATCGTCAACAATGTGATTTTGTTCTACCGTGCCGCGGATGATGTCGGCAAAATCCCACACCGGTGTTTTTTCTTTCAGGCAGGAAAATATTTGGACGTAAGGTATCGTTACTGCTTCATTTCCAAGGGTATAACTGCCCATTTCGTCATCGCTGTAAACAAAGGCGATACCTTCGTGCGTTACGGCAAATTGGGTCTTTTCCGTCCATACCTCCTCTTTCATCAAGCGTATATCGTGGGGCGATGTTCCTTCCCAATAATTGAGAAGCGCATCCACAAGCAACCGGTGGATATAGTCGGCGGCTTCGGGTTTGAAGATGTCGTCGCGACTGTACACATCGCCTGTTTTCAGATTGAAAAGAGGATACGAAAACCATTCTGTCGGCTCCGAGAAATCAGGACTAATTCCTCGCGTTGTTTTCAACTGCAACAGGGCTTCGTTTTGAAAAAGAATTGAATTACTGCAATAGATAAACCAGCCGTTTAACCAGTCAGGGTCGTTTTGGCTTTTTCGCATTTCTTCTATTTCCGTATCGTACGCTTTCTTATATTCGACGATGCAGGCGTCTACGGCTTTCGCAGGCGTCAGGTGGATGTAATCTTCGCCTATGGTGTAGCGGATAAACTGTTTTTGGAGTTTTTCCAGAACGGCTTTGTTGCCGAATGATGAAGGATAGACAAAATCAAATTTGTATCTTAACCCGTGATTATCCTCTGTTGCTTGCGGATGTTTTATAAAATCCTGCACTTCGACGGTTTTGAACTGTAACATGGCGGAGTTTTGTCCGCACGATGCCGCCAAAAAAGTCTGAACTATGAATCTTGTGATATTTGTGATTGTTTTGATTTTCATTTTATTAATCATTAAACATTTAATCATTGTTTCACAAACCGTTTGCCGTTCCACTTGTAATGAATTGCAATCAGTTCCTGTTTCATATCTTTTTCCAAGTCATATTCATCATCGGCTTCCTTGGTTTTGAGCCAATAACTTAACAGGTTGACATATCGCGTATAGCCGTTTTTATCAAAACTGTACGAGTTATAATCGGCATAGCGCATATCGAAAAAGAAATCTCTGACAATCCGCTCCGTATTTTCGTTCTTAACACCTAATTCATCGATCAAACTCACTTCGTCTTCGTCTCGTTCAATTTCGGTAAATGCGCCCGACGGGATGTGGTAGTTGAACGTATATTCGGTTTGTTCAACTCCTTCGCCAGTTGTTCCATCGCGGTAGAAGATGATGACGACTGCATTTTGGTTATCTTCGGCAAGATACGCCGCCATGTCCCAAGACCAAAATGCGTAAAAATCCTCGGTATCCCACGCATTGGAAGGGCGCCGGCAATTGAAATCATCATTTTCTGCTCCGGTTGGTTGTTGCATTTGTGGCGTTTCGTAATCAAACGCGGGTAATACTTCTTTGGGCAGTTTGAGGTAAATTTCCTGTACCAATTTGGCAAATGCGGCATTGTCCATTGTTTCTTGTTTCGGCTGTGATGTTGCAGAGACGTGGCTCATTTTGGCTTCGCTCAATGACCTTGCCGCGTCTCTACAGTCGTTACTGCTGACCGCTGTTTGGTTGTTCGCGCGTCCTCCGTATGATGCCGCCGGGTACATCAGCATGGCGGCAATTGCAATTAAAAAAATCCTATTCTTCATTTTATTTATTAAAATATGAAACATTAAAATGCGTTACTCACTACCTCTATTCATTATCCTCTTCCGGCTCAACCACCTCAACCGTCCATCCCTTTGCTTCTGCAATACTTTTGTCGCAATCGTCCGTGCCGGGGTTATAGGCTATGTTTATGGTTCCGCCATTGCCATGCAATGTGCCAAACAAATCATTTAGTGCAGAGGCTGTGAATTGATTAGCTTTTATATCTATGTATGCCAACACTGTGTTTTTGCTCAAATCCAGACTTGTTAACTGATTGACTTTTAAACTTAACGTTGTCAGTGTTGTAACTTTACTTACATCCAATTCGGTTATCCCTGCCCAAATGCAACCAAACTCCGTAATATGCTTGCCCGAAATGGTCATGGTTCGGAGTTCTGTGTCGGGATATTCGCGCATGAACCCTGTATATTCCGATATTTCCGCCGTTTCGTTTTCCGAACCGTCTTTCCAGTCAATGGTGGCGGTTCCTGTACCTTGTAACCCCAAACTTATTACATTGTTGTTCGTTGTCAAGGTCATCATCGGCTCGACCACAACGGGCTGCGCTGCCGGCATAGTGTTCGCTCTGTTTGCGCCTCCACTACTTCCGCACTCGACATGTTTGTCCCACATCTTACTTGCATAATCCCGATAAATGCGTGGCGTATTGACATCCATAAAATTGTCGTCAAAATTGTATTCACCGCCCATGCTACTTCCATCGGGAAACTTCAACCGACATACGCCGTACACGTTGTATTGCCTGTTGCCTGTTTCCATGGTAACGTACAACCAATCGGGGTCTATGCCGCCTTTGCACGATGCTTTGTACGCCATCCATACTTCCGCTTCGCTGTCGATGTTGAGGTCGGTAAGTGTAAACGCGCCCTTAATAAATTCTGCTACCGGATAATGGCTGCAATCATCCTGATAATGATACACACGCCAAACTTCTTCCCAGCGGTCGTCTTTTTTAAGGAAACGAAAGGCATACAATCCTTTGTACAACACCGGATTATTCGGGTTTATGGTAACATCCCTGACTTCCGTTTCGGTCAACAAAACGATGTTTTCGCCCGTTTTATCGGTGTATTTGTACGCTTCGACGATGTTGCCCATATAACCTGCTTCGCCGGGTATTTCGTCGAAAGGGAGCGGCTGTGGAGTGATTTGCCGCTGTCCGCACGATGCCGCCAATAGAAGCAGGGCGGCGATTGTTGTTAAAAGAGTTGTCTTCTTCATATCTATTTTTTCAAAGGAGCGGGCATAAAACCCGCCCTTACAAATCACCCATTTATTTAATTCCTGGTTATTTTCAACGATTTCATGATGGCAAGCAGCGCTTGGTCGGTTGACAATTTGGTGCATTTTTGAATATTTTCGGCTTCTTTTTGGCGAATTTCTTCCAATGGCATTCTTTTAATGTCATTCGGGCTGAAATCAACGTAAATGAAATAGTTTCTATCTGTTGTGACCATCATTGCATAACGTATCTTTTGATGAATGAATTCCCTTAATACAACGCCATCCAATACGTTTGCCTTTTCTGTCTCCTGATAGAGCGGATTAGTTACATCTTTATCCCGCAGTACGCTTGGGATGCCGGTACCGGCTGTGGAGAGTTCCATCGTGTATGTCTCTCCAACGTATGCAACTTTGTCCGAAGAGCCGGTTCCTACTGCGATTAAATCCGCTCTCTCTGTCGAAGTAGTAAAAAATCCTGCGGGTGCATCAAAAGTGACGGTAATTCCTTCACTTTCATATACGAAGGTCTCGTTTTTCCCACCGCACCCTGTCATTAGCCCGATAACCATCAGGCTCACTGTAAATAAAAATACTTGTTTCATTTTGTTTGAAATTTTAAAAATTAATAATAAAATCATTTTCTATAATAGATGTTTGTTTGTATTCATCGTGTGTTATAAATTATTCAATATCAATATAAAAAACCCATCCCATCGGGAAAGGATAGACGCCATCGGCTTTGAACGCTACCGGCTCATCGTCCTCCTCATCTATCTCAGTACCGCTCAAGTCAATGAAGCCTGAAATAGTGGTTATCACCACAAAATAATCATAGACAGTTACTTCAAACTCGTATCCTTTTTCCGTGTATCGGAAACGGTTGCCGTTTAAGCCGGCTGTGCCTTGCATATCTGCGACAAGTTCATATTGCCCTTGCAATTCGATTTGGAGGTGAAAATCTACTTCGCCCTCGTTGGTTCCTTTTGTAATGCGAATGTTTCGTTTTTCCCATTCGCCGGCGCGGTAGCCATACTCCTGACTGCGTCCCAACCTGAAAATGTCTTTGGATATAAACGGAATTGCACGGTCAAAATCCTGGTCGTGCGTGACTGCAATCGTTCTTTTGGGATATAGCATATTGTAGAAAGCATCCGGATGTTTCTCGATTTCCGCCTTCAGTTCGTGCGGTATATTACGCAATTCCATTTCCATTTCGCGAAATTCACTGTGTTCCGCTGACAAAGGCATCCATGTTATTTGCATCTTGTTGCCTGTGATTTGACCGCTTAACATTGCGTAAATATTGCCGTCGTCAAGGATTATGGCGCATACGCCGTTCATATTTCCTTCACCGTCAATCGTACCAATAATCGGTAAACTGCAAAAATCCTGCGAACCCGGGTCAATATACTCGCCGCGGAATACATTGTCAATGCGGGCAAACGCCATCTCTGCTCCCTGATGGTCGCCCTGACTACACACCCAGTGAAAATGCTGTACTTGCTGCCCTCGTGCCGCGGCCGTTGATAAAAACAGGGCGGCGATTGCTGTTAAAAGTGTTGTCTTCTTCATATTTTTTTTTCAAAGGAGCGGGCATAAAACCCGCCCTATAATTCTCCATTGTTAATTGTCAATTCTCCATTATCCATTGTCAATTGAATTTTACCATCCGCGTCCGCCGCCGCCGCCGCCGCCGCCGCCGGAATAGCCTCCTCCGCTACTGCCCGAACTCCAATCGCTCGAACCGGAAGAAGATGACGACGAAGTTGGGTCTGTATTGGCGCTTTGTACCGACGTGCCGAACGATGTGGAAAGTCCTGCAATAGCGGTTGCAAAGCCAATTTCACGCAGATTGTCCTTGCTGTCATACCAATCGGGATGATAATCAATCCGGGTTAATACATCGTTGAATTTTTTGCTCCATTCGTTGCTCACACCCAAAACAATGGCGTATGGCAATAGCGCTTCAAAGAGTTCGAGGGTATGTTCGGGAGTGGTAAGCATGTTCAGCCGGTTTTCTTCGGCGGTTTTCATATACATGCGAAAACCTTCTATTTCCGAACTTATTTCGGCGCCTTTGGGCGTATTTCTATCTAAACGGGAGGCATACACGATATATGCAACCGGCAGTATCGCATAAAACGCTGCCGACAGCCAATGGGTTTGCTGGTCAATCGAACTTTCAATTTCACCCCATAATGCGGCGATAAATAACACAACCGGCACGAACATGAATAGAGAGATAACGCCGCAACCAATATCTGCTTTGGAAAATGTCAACATATATATCGCCGCCGCACCGATAAAGGGCGCTGCAAAACAGAACGCTATCAGCACGTCTAAATTGGACATCGTAAATACGGAGTACAGTACAATAATAACGCCGGCAAGCAAGCCTCCTCCAATGGCATATCCTTTGTTTTCACGAAAATAATCCTTGATATTCCAATTGCTTTCCAATGATTTTTGCAGGTTGGTATTGGCTTGCGAAAATCTTTGATAGTTTCCCTGAGCGACCTCCACAAGTTCTTTTTCGCCTGAAAAGAGCGTGTTGTGCAAACGCTGTTCAACAGGTCGAAGCCTGCTCGTATCTTCTTTTTTGACAAAGGAATATTTTTTCTTTTTCTTTTTCTTTTCTTCGCAGCTGATTGTCATCGAACCTTTTACCGCCATATCAATAAAAGTTGCCGTCATCACCTGATTGGAATAGGATTTACTGCGCACGTAACCGATTTCGGCAGGCGACATATCGCGAGGCGGGTTAAAGGTGGGTATCACTACCGGTTTGATGGGCTGTTTTCCTATTTTCAGGATGGAAAAGAACCAGTAAATCGCAAAAAGTAACAAACCGATCAGTCCACAGACGTGGTATTTATAGGTGTACCAAAACAGCCATGCAGGGGTTGGCGGCGGCGGACGGCTCACAATATCTCGCGGAAAGGCAACGGCAACGGTTAACCCCTCAAATGGCGCCAGGGATTTGTTGGTCGTAAAGAATTGCGAATTTCCGCGGTCTTCGACCGAACAATCCTGTGCGGTTGAGCCGGCTGCGCCTGTATAACAGGAGGTCTGTCCGGCAATGACATTCACACCGGCGGGCAGCGTTATCGTTGCCGACGCCTGCTCAATTGGGAAAACCCACCCGTTGCCCGTTACATTCCAGTAGAGTTCATCGTATTCATCAAAAAAACCAACGTGCCCAAAACTCTCGTAAACAATGGCATATTCATATTCTCCTTCGTTGAGCAATACATCGGGGTCGCCGATCCGGAGAATGGTATTGTCACCCGTTTCGGACGTGGTACAGGTAGCGTTATTTCCGTTGCAATGCACGGAAATGATATTTGTTTCCATACGCACACGCCTGCCGTACACGTCCTTGCGGTAAAGCGGAATATCGCGTTCAATGCCGCGTTTGATGTTTATTCCGGCAACATAAAACTTGATATCTTCGGTCACTTCAATCCGTCCGGTCGTGTCAATCACAATATCGGAATGAAAACGGATGATGCGCTCGGTTTGTATTTGCGCGTGTAAAGACAAGTTAAACAACAAGGATGCTAAAATAGTATATATGAACTTCATAAATTGAACAGTAATTGAATGTTGAATACCCATTTACCACTAACCGTTAAGCGTTAATCACTAATACTAAATACTAAAAACTTACTTTCGGAGCGACCTTTTCCGCTTTGTCTATTTCAAAGAATACGCCCTTCGCGAAGTTGAACATATTGGCGATGAAATTCGAGGGAAAGCTCTCTATCAGGATATTGTTTTCACGCACGGCGCCATTGTAATAGCGGCGGGCGAGCGACAAATCGCCTTCTAAAGCGCTCAATTGGCGTTGCAAGTCCATGAAATGAATGTTCGCTTTCAAGTCGGGATAACTTTCGGTAATCGCCATCAAACGCCCCAGCGCCCGCCCCAGCCCCTGTTCATTTTCTATCTGCTCAGCCATGTCTTTCGACTCCATCGCACTTGAACGGTAACGGACTACCTCTGCAAGCGTTTCCTTTTCATGCGCAGCATACCCTTTGACGGTTTCTACCAAATTCGGAATTAAATCATACCTCTTTTTAAGGAATACATCTATTCCGCTCCATGCCTCCTGCGACAGGGTTTTCGATTTAACCAATTTGTTGTAAACAGTTATCATCCAAAACAGGATAATAGCCAAAATTCCAAGTGTTACAAGTAATGTTATCATATTGTCAATTAAGAATTAAAAATTAAGAGGATTTAAAATATTTTTTTCACTAACCACTAACCGTTAACCACTAACCACTATTTTTCGCTTTTTTCTTCAAATACCAAATCCCCGCAATGGCGATAGCCAGCAGTGAGACGCCAATCAACGGTCTGTACCACAGCCATGAAATGGAAATGATGAGAAGCGACCATGCGCCGCCGAAGACCGAACAGACCAATCCTATGCCTGCTCCCACGATATTGCCAATGAAAGGCAGTACTTTAAAAAGGGCAGGCAAGATGCTAAACATGGATTTCAATCCTCTGATGACAAGGAAAAGACCTAAGAAACGAAGTAGCCACGTCATGATTTTATTGGTCGAATGTTCGCCTGCAAACATTTTTTCTGCGCTGACCGTTCCCATGGCTACGCTTGAAAACGATTTACCGCTTTCGGCAATGTATTGTTCGAATGTAGAGCCGTTTACTTTGGCGATAAGCGATATGCCGGACGGCATGGTTTTGAATAGCGTGATACGGACGTCGCCGATATTCGGGGAAGCAGGCGACCGGCCGAAATAGACCGTATTGCCGTTTACATACACGGTTTGAGCATTTTGCTCACTGTTAGGTTCGTTTCCAAGAACTTGTTCCGATATACCGGCAGCAATCCGGTTCGATATACCGGTAGCAATTTGGTCCATCAAGCCGGGTTTGCCGGTCAGCTGTTGCGCCCATAACCGGCGTTCCTCTGCAGAAAGATTGGCTTGTGCAGGTTCATTTCCGGTAATAGACCGGATGATAAAGTCGGGCAACC
>JAIRJR010000073.1 GCA_031260575.1 Tannerella sp. | reverse complement strand
GGCATCGGTGGTAATCTTCACCCGGCGCGGTTTATCGCCTTTGCCGAACAGCGTCAGGACAGCGTTGCCGTTATTATCATGAGCTACATCTTTAACGGTTACGTCACATATTTCTTGCGCTCTTGCGCCGCTGGCGTACATTACAACCATAATTACAAGATTTCGCCATCCGATTTTATCAGTAGTATCGGGCAGGGAAAAGAAAATCTCAAGTTCTTGGCGAGTAAAAGCATATCGTTTTTTTCCTTTAACCCGCTTGTATGATTTTTTGTAGATTTTCGCCAAGCTGTTTCTGAATATAAGCCCTGCTTCCAGATTCCGATTCTGTGCATATTCGGCGAAAGACGACAAAGCTCCCATACGCTGTTTCGCCGTAGTCCTGCTGTTTTTGCGGTCGGTTATCAACCAGTCAAAGAAATCTGTAAGCAAATCGAAGTTCAGCATTTCAAAGGTAATTCGCCCGGTGTCTATCTTGGCTTCTTCGTTCAGATATTGAAATAAGAGCCTGAACGCGCATTTGTACGACTGTACGGTGTTTTTACTGGCGTTCACAGAAATCGGTAAATATTCCTCGAAAAACTTGCCCAGCAGGGAGAGAAATTCATACTCTGCCTTATTCATCTTCATACGGCGCCTCCACTTTAGGAATCAACCCGGCTGTAAAAGACTCAAACGCTTCCAGCGACTCAGGAATCTGTGCGCCTGAAAACCTCATGTACTTGTCAGTATCGAGAAGTGTTTCGTGACCGAGATAGGTCGGCAGAAGCAGGTCGTTAATATCAATGGAGTGTCCCGCCGCTTCTAACTGTTGCATAGATTTCAACACAAAAACATGACGGAGACAATGCAGGGAGGCTCCGCGTTCACCGGGATTTTTTGTTCTTTGGTCGATGTTCGCAAGTCTTAAAAGCTCCGTAAACCAAGTTGCCATCTGCCTTGTCGTCAAGTGAGTATCCGGTTTTTTGCCGGGGAAAAGGTACGCTTCGGGTATGTGCATGATTCCAATAGCCAGACAATATCTTTCTAAAATCTGCGACAGCATTTCGTGCATCGGAATACGCCGCTCTTTTGAGTATTTTGTTTTGCGAAGAAAAATGGTGTCTGCTTTGAAGTCAACATCTTTTCGCTGCAAAGCCATAGTTTCTTCGAGCCTCGTCCCGCATCCATAGAGAATACGCAGAATCATCGGAATCTTTAACGCAATATGGGGGCTGCTTGCGTTATGTGCTTTTATTCCCATATTGATATTATCTGCGTAATGAATGAGTAGCAACAATTCATCGTCAGAGTAAATATACGGAATGTAGTTTGATTTCGATGTTGGAACATCCGGCAGAAACGATGGATTTCCCATATTGTTAAGATATTTTACGAAAACCCGAATAGAGAGAACTTTATTTTTTACGGTTTTACTCTTGTTACCGCTAAGTGTGGGTATCCAAGTGTCAAAAACATCCTCGGTCAGCTCCTTCTTACAATAATCGTTCCGGGTCAAATGTTCATCCAATGAAATTAGGACGATTTTATCTTGGCTGAAGGTATTTGGGGCTACCGCAGGCTTTCGGATTTCAAGAAAAGAAGCCATTTCTTTTGATAAAATACTCTCAAACATGAGCCGACTCCACCCCTTTCGGAAACAGCAGCCTTGCAAACGCCCCGGTCGGTTCCGGCACGGGGAGCGGACAAAGCCGCATACTCTCTACATCAATCCTCGCATAATGTCTAAGCGCGTGCTTTGTTCCGTGTCCCAATACTTTACGAACGATTTCTGTTGAAATGCCGTCATTTATCATGTTGCTGGCGACAGATGACCTAAGTGCGCGGCTTCCGCGTTTTCGCTCCGTGCTGTCAACGTCTGTTCGCTTGAATTGGCTTTGAACCATTGTGTTGATTGCGCCAAAATCAAGGGGCGCATACGGCGGTGCGAGTTTCATAAAGATGTTTGGGTAATCCTTAAAATCACCCCGAATATTTTCGGTGTAATTCAGCAATGCCGCTTTTACTTCCGGCAACAATTCGATTTCCCAACGGTCGTCGGTTTTTTGTTGTGCAAAGTGTATGCGATTGTTGTCAAAATCAATGTTTTCAAAGGTCAGAGCGGCAACATCGGCAGACCTTATGCCGTAGCGCGTGATTAACAATGCGATTGCATAATTTCTGATTCCGGCGGATGATGTTAGGTCGAAAGAACTTTCAATGCGGATTATTTCTTTTGGCGAATATACAGAAGGCATGGGCATCATACGGCGACGATATTGAACCAACGTGGAATAGTTGCGTTTCAAAATCCCTTCTTCAAAAAGAAACAGAAAAAACGGAGACAATCTTTGCCAATAACCCATGCTGTCCATAGCAAGAAAGGCGGTCTGTATATTTTCGCCAGTTATGTCTTGGATTTTGGTACAACCTAATCCGACAATATTTTGAAGAAATTTGCCGCAGACCAAGTAATGATTGCGACTTGTCGTACTTCGATTTCCTTTTTTAGCACTGTGAGTGATATAGGCATCAAGAGCATCCGAAAGGCTTTGCGGCAACAGAAATTTTATCGTTAAGCCCGGTAAAAGCGCGTCTCTGCCTTCTACACCTTGAAGCATACGATTCAATTTGCCGATAATGTTCTTTGCACGCGAAATTCGAGAAGGGCATATTTTCAATTCGCCGGAGCAATAGTCGATAAACTCTGCTCCCGCTTTTGAAGTGTATTCTTTGAGGTTACAAATCTTCAAATAATCTTGCAAAGCATTGAGGATAAACCGCATATCTCGCAACGTACTCTCGCTATATGACTCAGATACCAAAAGCTCATATAATTGCGACAGAAGTGGGGACAGCTCATATTTAGTTAATGGCCACGGTAATAACGCATCTCGCCCTTCGATACCTCGGAGCATTCGGTCGAGTTTTCCGACAATATTTTTAGCGCGCTCAATGTGAGATTGGCACATTTTGAGTTCGTTTTCACAGTAACCAATGAAACCACGGCCTGCTTCTGTAGTGTATTCATCAAGATTGTGAGCTTTCAAGTAATTATGCAAGGCTTTGAAGATGGGCCTCATCGCACGCAATGTGCGCTCGCTATACGATTCTGCCACTAACAATTCACACAGTTTCGTCAGCAATGGTGTAAACGGAGTTTTACTCATTTTCAAACAACAGACACCTCCCGGTTTTTCATCCTTACGGAATTATGACCAGAAGGTGTCATTATTATTCAAGGAGTTGATTAAAATCCCAAGAAAAACAAGGGCTTCTCAAATCTTACGAAATAACTGTATTGCTCGAATAAACAAAATTAGACGAGGTCTCGGATAACCGGGTTGTTAAAAGTTGATAAGTTTCCCCGGATTTTTCAAATCTATCTTGAAAAGGGATTATGACATTTCCGAAAAACAAAAGACCCTCTCCCGCGTTGGCGTGGGTAACATATGAAAGTTGATGGGGCGATATGCCAAGCTGTTTTGCGAGGATTTGCCTGTCGCCCGGAGCCTGATTCAGCATGAGGATAAAGTCGCTG
>JAIRJR010000302.1 GCA_031260575.1 Tannerella sp. | reverse complement strand
ATGGCAATCGGATTCTTTCCTTTTTTATCGCCGATATACAAAGAATCCTGCAAATTTGCATCTTGAAAAGTAAAAATCCCGTATTTATCGGTTTTTACCGTAAGAGGCGTTTTTTTACCCAACGTCACCGGATACTTCTTAATTACTTTACCATTCTTATCCAAGAGGATACCGGTAAGTGAATTGTCTTGGGCGTATCCAACAAGCGCCGCCGTTAGAAAAAATACAATAAGTAAATAGTTCTTTTTCATTGTTATAATATTTTTAAATGGTTATTTTTTGAATGATGATTTCCCGAAAACATTTGCTTCGAGCATCGCACAAAGTGCATGGTAGACCGGCAGGTGAAGTTCCTGAACGCGGAATACTTCCTGCGCAGGGACGCGGATTGCGACATCACAAATTTCAGAGAGCTTGCTAACCTTTTGGCCTGTGAGCGCAATGGTTTGTATCCCAAAGGCTTTTGCTACTTTACAGGCATTAACCACATTCTTGGAATTGCCTGTGGTGGAGAGTGCGATCAGTATGTCGCCGGAGTTGCCATAGCCCATCACCAATTGGGCAAAAAGCATTTCTGCTTTCACGTCGTTGCAGAAAGCGGTCGAAATGGAGGTTTGACTTACCAACGAGATAGCCGGAATAGCTTGTTGCAGGTTATCGATAAGAAATTCGGCATCGTCGGGAAAAGCGTTTTTGATGCGTAACCCTTGTTCGTGGCTTAAGGGACGTTTGGTTTTAAATCCTTTCATCAGTTCCCCGACAATATGTTCGGAATCTGCCGCACTGCCCCCATTTCCGCATACCATAATCAAACCTTTGTTGGCATAACAGTTACACAACATTTGATAAGCTGCCAAAATACTTTCCTCGCAAACCTTTAAAGAAGGGTAATGGGTGAAAAGCAAATCCAATTCTTTATTGATGCCGGTTTTCATTTTTCTTGTATAAATTTTCGTTTACAGTTCCTCTTTTTAGGTGTATAAATTTCATTTATTCAGTTATTCAATTATTAGATATACTGCCACCGATAATGCCGCATAATCTCCGATACTTTCTCCCAATCCGGCAGGAACAATCCGGCAAACACGGTGTGAATGGCTTACGCATTCATGTAGGATGACCTTCCTCATCTCCGGTTCAATTAGTGATTGTGCTCTGACATAGATGCTGCCAAGTACGATAACCTCCGGATTCAAAACGTCAATCAAAATCGCCAACGCTTTTCCGAGATAGTTTCCACATATCCTGTATATTTCAATCGCCAGCGAATCACCTGCAAATGCAGCTTCGGCCACAGACTTGGCTGAAATTTGGTTTAAGTGATTGAAACTCTCACAAAAAGAAACATTTTCGCCCATTTGAAGTTTTTCAAGCGCCTTGGTTTGAGCCAATTGAGCTATTCCGCCTCCACTGCAAAAGCCTTCGAACGAGCCTGCTTTCCCGTAGCCGACAGGCCCTGTCTGTTCCAAACGGATATGTCCTACTTCACCGGCCATATCGTTTGTTCCGGTATATAATTGTCCGTTCAGAATAAGACCCGAACCCATACCGGTGCCAAAAGTCAAAAAGACAGCATTTTCCGCCCCTTGTGCAGCGCCATACTTCCATTCCGCTAAAGCGCACGCATTCGCATCATTCTGAAGAGCCGTCCGCACGCCATATTTTTTTTCAAAAAGGGCTGTAATCGGAATATTGTCCCATCCGGGGAGGTTGGGAGGCGACATGACAAGCCCTTGCTTGCTGTCCAAAGGACCTCCGCAACTGATGCCGATAGCCGAAATTTCATCCGTCGTCAATCCACATTGAGCAAGAAGTTCATCGGTAGTCTCAAAAACACGACTGATGGTATATTCAAAACCTTTCGGAGTTTCGGTAGGAAACGATAGTTTACCGACTATCTCAATCCGGCTGTTTTCATCAATTTTTCCGATGATGACTGCACATTTCGTCCCTCCGATATCAATACCTAATAATTTATGTTCCATATAGAATAAATCAACAGATAAAAAACAATTAAGATTGAAGCGGCTAAAAGTAGATAAAATAGTTTGGATAGCCAAAATAAAGTAAAAAAACAGCAATATCTAAGCAATAAAGTTGAGCAAATCAAATTGTAGGCAATGTCCATCCTTCTCTATAAGTATGCTTAATCAATTCCCGGGCAAATTCCTTTGCGTTGTATGTAACTTTTGGAACATCGCCGGATGATGCAAATAGAATCGTATCATTGTCGCCAATGTTTGTAAACTTCATGTTCGCGCCATCCCATTTCAACTCTTTCTCCAAACCTTGGAGGCGAACTGCTAGAACAGCCATGACAACCATTTCGTTGAATGGACCGGCTTCGCTAAAATCGGAAGCAGTCGGAGTACGGTTTTCAGGACTTTCTTTACAAGCGCGTACCCAGTCCATTTCATGGGTTAAGATTAGCTCGCGTTGGGTTTTAGGAGCATTGGGCGTGCGACCGGAAAGCAACCAAGGATCTCGATCACATATCATGGTGTCTTTCGTACCATAAAAAATTGCGCCTCCGGGATTTAAAACCTTACCTTCCGGCCATCCTTCGGGGAGCATAGGTTTGAGTCCGCCATCGTACCAGTAAACTTCGACTTCAGGA
>JAIRJR010000218.1 GCA_031260575.1 Tannerella sp. | reverse complement strand
CAATCAGTGCTCGACATAGATAACCAGTGAAATTTTGGTGGCCGTTAATAAAGCCTATATGACGATTAAGCACTGGACGTAATAGGTGATAATCCTGCTTGCAATGGAAATCATTCCATACTATACCATGGACTAATGTGATGCACCGATAAGCCATGTTGATCGTAATTAATCAGTTCGTGTAGAATGCCTAACTGCTCATAAAAATAATTTCTGCCTTTTCCGTAAAATGAAATACTCGGGTCTTCAATCCACCGGCCTGTTTCCGCACCAATTATTATCGGTTTATTCAGACTTCTGGCAAATTCTATTTCTGGCCTTGCAAGGTTAAAAGTTCTTTGGGCGGAATCCTGATAAGCCATGACAAAAACACGATCCGCTTCCATTATTAAAGCCTGATAGAGCTTGGTTTCCACTCCGTTGTACATAACATAAATATAATGCCAGGTTGCTATGTCCCAATCAATTTGAATTCCCGGTGTGCTTCTTTCCAGAATAGGTCGATATGTTCTATTAAGCCAGACAACAAAATTCATATAATCCTGTAAAATTGTATATCGGTTAGCATCAAAATCCGGGTGTTGATGAGGTTCAATATCCATGTGTAGGCCGGCAAATCTCCTGTTTTCCGGCGCATTGCTCTGGTAATTCATAAACCTAAACATCAGCTGGATAAACGCGGGGCGATCCCAAACATAGTTGTAGTCGTCAGTAAGAAGGAAAACCTTAATGCCCAAATTATTGGCTTTCTCTATAAAGGAACCAACGCTATACTCATGCAGCATTGTATAGTAGTAAATCTCATTTACACCTTTTTCTGCGGCAAAAGCAAGGTGACTATCCACTTGATGATGGGGTACATACCACCACCATGTGCCAAGGACATCGGTTTTTCTATAATACGTTTGGTGGTTCTCTTTAGCGCCTAAAGAAAAAGAGCATGAGAAGTAAAGCAAAGCAGCAAGGATGAGAAAATAATATTTTTTATAGTGATGTGTCATGTTTTAATACTCCGGGAATTATCTCTATGATAAAGTACTATTTTTCCAAGCCAACGGCATGTCTTTTAACAACATTTCAGGTTTGGAAACCTGCTTTGTCAATGTAATTGTAACAAACATCAGCTTGATGACGGTGAAAAAGAGATGACTTCTATCTGAATTTTATCTGAATTTTTTTGAAAATAAACATTTTTTAGATAACGAAACGGAGTTCTTTATAAAGTAGTTTCTCTAAGGGTTCAAGCTATTTTTATTTCAAACCAAAACGTGCTGCCTTTGCCGATTTCGGATATAACGCCAGACTTGCCGCCGTGTATGTCGATGATTTTCTTTACTATTGACAGCCCCAATCCCGACCCGGTATCTGCCCGCTTATGTGTTTCGCCTATTTTGTAGTATCTATCCCAAATAAAGGGCAAGTCGGATTCTGTTATCCCATCACCCTGATCAATGACGCTGACTCGAACATGATTATTGATATTTTTCTGTTCTACGGTTATGTTTCGGCTATCTCCAGAATAATTAATCGCGTTGATTAGCAAATTATATAAAGCCCTGTCTATTTTCGTTTTATCTGCGTTCACATATATATCACCGTCATTGATAACTGAAATTTCTAACCCTTTTTTTGAAGTTAATTTTTTTACTCTTTCTGTTGTATCAAAAATAGCATGGGTAAGATTGTATTGCGAGGGGGTGAGGTTATCCATTTCATTTTCCATTTTTGAAATATCCAATACATCACTGACAAGAGCAGACAGCCATTTTGTTTCATCCATTATAGTCAATGTCTGTTCTGGTGTTATTTCCCCCGGGAAATCATGCATCATTTCCGCATAACTGTAAATTAAGGCGAGGGGTGTTCGTAAATCATGTGATACATTGGCCAATAAATCACGCCGTAGGCTTTCTGCCCGGCCTAATTCTATAGCCGTGGTATTCAGCGTATTGGATAGAGAGGCAATTTCGTGGAACCCTTTCTCTGTAAAGCGTGTGTCATAGTTTCCAGCGGCAAGCTTCATGGCATTTTTACTGATTTCTTCAATCGGTTTAGACACATGATTTGCTATGATCATTGCTAAAATAACTGCAAGAAATATAATAATGCCTGACAGAAAATATAGCTGGTAACGCAATGCTGCAACAGTAGCGTTCACTGGTGAAATAACTGCCTGAACTATAACGGCAAACTGTTCTCCTAAGCTGTTCGCCGCAATTTTTACGTATATGAGTGATTGCATTGGCGGCCGCCCGGCGACTCGTACAGGTCTTTCGTCTTCTGTTCTGTTAAACGCTGGATTATTCTCTCCCAGACTTTCTGGCGAGAATGTTATATATTCGTTAATCTCACCGCCGTTATTTTGCGCCTTTGCTATCAGTTCTTTGTTGCTCGTGTGTACCCCTCTTACATTATCGGATGGGAGATCATGCAAGAGATTATTTCCGCTTAAATCTGTAATAAGAACACCAATATTGCTGTTGTAGGAAATGTCTCGTATGATTTCAGATAGGTTTTCGTTTTCAATATTGTCTATGATTTTAGCTGCACTGTGTCTTATTCCAGATTCTCTTATTCTTTTGTAGGTTGTATCAAGAAGTACGGTTTGAAATAACCATAATACTGTTAACAAGAGGACGCAAAATCCTAATAGATAGGTAAAAATCTTCCATTTTAATCTTAGTTTGTTTAAGTTCACTATAGTTCACCCCTCGAACCTATAACCATGTCCCCGCAGAGTTGTAATTAAACCAGCATATGGAACCATAGCTTTCCTTAACAGTTTCATGTGCGTATCAAGGGTTCTATCATCTTCCAGATTATTATAGCCCCATACATCGGTTAAAATTTTTTCACGAGATACAGCAATATTTTTGTTTCGTATAAGGAAAAACAGTAGATCGTATAATTTTGGCGCTAAATCAACCTGCTTGCCGTCAATTTGTATTTTAAATGCTGTCATATCAACAAAAAAACCGTTTTTCGTAAATGTTTCATGTTCATGGTTATTAACCGCGGTTTTTCCGGACCTTTTGAGTATGGCTGTAACTCTGAGCATTATTTCTTTGGTAGAGAAGGGTTTTACAACATAATCGTCAATTCCAAGCTCAAACCCAAGAACCTTGTCATATTCCTCACCCCTGGCTGTGAGCATGATTATAGGCACATCAGAAATTTTTCGAATTTCCTTGACTGCCGAAAAACCATCCAGTACTGGCATCATTACATCCATTATAATAATGTCAAATTGTTCTTTTTTATGGAGTTCAACCGCTTTCATGCCGTTGGCGGCTTCTGCAGTCTCATATCCTTCAAACTCGGCGTATTTTTTAATGACAGAACGAAGACCAGACTCATCATCGCATATCAGTATTTTTGCCATTGAACCACCATCTGAAATCATTATACCACATTTGAAATCGGGGTAAATGGAGGTGATATCCACCTTTTTCTCTGCACACAATTTGCACCAAAGGACAGTACCGTAACACATTCCCACGCCGTACCTTTGAGGTATGAAGGTAGAAAGTAATAGGCAAAATAAACTTTACACGCTAATTCCTCTGGAGGACTTCAAGGCGCTTTTGGGCGTTGACGATAGGGAAGATAAGATAAGCCGCTTTTGCCTTGTAACGTCCACGCTGACTATTGAGCAGTATTGTAGGAGGCGGTTGTTACGCAAAAAGCATTTTGAGCGGATAGGGTTTTTTGGTGATTTATTTTTGCCATTGAATGAATACCCGATTACTGAAGTCTTGGCGGTTTATGTAAATGGAGAAATACTGGAGCCGGACTTTTACGAAATTATTCCCGATTGCGGTATTGACGAAGATATACCCTTTAGCTTGTCCTTTTCCCCTGCGTTAAGAAGATACCGAAACCTTGAAGCAATAAAAATCACATATACAGCAGGTTACTCCCACAACAATGTCCCTGCTGACCTGGCATCTGCCTGTATAGAGTTGGCGGCATGGAACATGAACCGCTACCGGGGGCGACGTATCGGCATGACGGGTAACGTCCGGGGAAGCGGCAGGGATGGAGAACATTTTGAACTGTCCATGCCGGAAAATGTAAGGTTTTTGCTTGAACCTTATAAAAGGAAAGTTATATGAGC
>JAIRJR010000173.1 GCA_031260575.1 Tannerella sp. | reverse complement strand
CAAGTATTAGGAATAATGTTAGGTCGTGAATTAGTTAATACGGTGATTAATAATAATATTAAAACATATAATGATGTTGTCTTCTCAGTATCAATTGTTAGTAAAGAACGAACAAGTATAATCAGTAATAGTATTGGGGTTTTCGGATTCGTAATGATGAGTCCACTCCGATTAATCATTTTTTCCAAATCATTAATTCAACCGATCTTTCGGCAAATAATGGAAGAAATCTTTGATGCCGTAAAAATAATAACAAGTCGCCGCTCCATTCGGTCAAAATCTGCAATAATCTTGACAGCATCAGTCTTATTTTCACATTTTGTTCGCAAAGACGGGGTAAAATACGGAGGTTACCAGATTTTCGGGCATAATCCGGGCTATTACCGGCTACATAATTGGCAATCCTGACAAAGTTGATCCATAAGCAACGACAGTTGGCCCACATTTTGTGTTTTACCAGACCCCGATACCGGCTTTTGGCGTTGGGATAATGATAACCTAACTGAAATATGGTTGCCTCTACATTGTTACGCCTGTTAAGTTCTTCCGGCGTTCGAGCTGTTATCTGCCTGCGCAAAATGCAGGTTTCAATGTCTTTTTGGGTAAAATACCGGTACTGGTTCTTTTCGTTGAGGATTGCCCATTTCGGCTCGCTGCCTTCCTTACGGGATGTTACGCTGCGGGAAGAAATGGTTGTATTGGTTTGCAGGTCGGTAACAACTAAATCACCGGATTCATCCAGGGACAGGTCATACCGGGAAGGCTTACCCTGGATGGCGCAAAGAATAAGGTCAATTTCGTTTTCTTCACAATAGTCCTGATTTTCAGGACTGTGATATGCTCCATCGGCGTTGACGGATTCTATCTTTCCGGTAACTATTCCCTTTGTTTCTTCGATAGCGGTTTGTAAAAAACCACAATCGGAAGCACCGGCCGTATCAACCAAAACATTAGTAACCAGATTAAAGGGATCATCAGCATCGCAGGTTTCGGTCAAATTAGCAGAATAGCCCCTGACTTGCTGGTCACCCTTTTGGCGATACTGGCAGTCCGTATCATTAGGAGATTGTACGCTTGAAGCGCTGATGTCCTGTTTGGGGCGGACACTGACAACTTTTTTCACCACTTGATATTGCTCATTAAATACACGGCGAAGCGTTTCGAGGGCAACTGATGAACCGGCATCAATCCCGTTTATAATCGTATAAATAACCTGCCCCAATTCAGACAGCTTTGTCGCAAGTTCCGAACCGGTACTGCGCCAGGACACCTTATCGCCTGTTTCACCGGCTATGCGTCCCAACAGAACGGCTTCCTCCGCAGACAACAACCTGTCAATTGGAGGCTTTGCCGAAAAATAAGCCTGACGAACCGTTTCATGTATCAATTCATAACGACTGTACCAGGCTATGTTGCTGCCCATCAATTTGCTGTCCATCCGGATCTTATTGCCATTGATCTGAAATTCAATAGCTTGAGATTTAGTCACTTGTGAAAACACTGTTTCTATCAAATTTTCAGACGTCTCAACCTCATAGTTGACTATGCGGGTGCGTAACAAATAGTAAGTAGATTCAACAGGGACGGAATCATCCATATTCAACAAACCCAAAGCGCTGCGGGTAAGAATGTTAAAATTGCATTGCTCAAACAGCTGGGCATCACTCCAACCATGTGCCTCCTTGAGGATCATCATCCCTGTAAGAACGCGAATCGATGCATTGGGAGCGCCATGATGCTCATGGAACAACGGACGAAAGATATCCTCATCAATGCGATTGGTGATTTGAACGCGAAACTGATTGTGCCACTTCTCAGTGTCAGTATAAAACTTCAATGCTTTACCCCTTAACAGGGTATCTGCACTCGTGAATAAATTTAATTGACTCGATTTGGAACTGCGACGGTACATAATAATTAATCCTTTTTAAATCAGGGACAAAGATACAAAAACTTTCGCAAACAAACAAGTAAAAACTAATAAATTAACATAAATAATGTTAAATACTTTTCGGAGTGGACTCAATATTGCACTTTTTGACGACTACCTTTGAAAACACCCACGGTAAGTTTGATTTTCCCAAATTCCTTTTTATCATATTTCATCAAAATCATTTCCGAAAACCGCTTTTGATTTTGGTTGTCGGGCTTTGGTTTTACACGCTGTTCTACCTTTGCTTTTTCCAAGATTTCAGTCAAATAAGTTACTGCCAATTTTGATTTATATGATAATGCAGCAATCAATGAGGTTTCTTGTAATGACAAAAAACGAACAGTAATAAAATCTTGCAAATCTCTGTTATAGATATGTTTTGTTGGGTTAGCGGCATTCCACATTGCATAAAAATCCTTTATGATTTTTTTGCGGATATTCATTTCTTCTCTCGTTTGTCCTTGCGGAATTTCGGGTAACGTGTTCATGAAATTCTTATCTTTAAATTTAGGCAACAAAGGTAGCGATTTTTTTTCTTTCAGCATTTTACGATTTTCACTATTTTTATAAATCCCTGCTGAAAACCGCACTGTCGCTCATCGCTT
>JAIRJR010000092.1 GCA_031260575.1 Tannerella sp. | reverse complement strand
GCATGTACATGCGATGGGCTGAAGCAAACAATTATAAACTGACGATCAATAATAAATTGGATGGCGACGAAGCGGGCATCAAGACAGTTACCATGCAAGTGGAAGGCGACTATGCTTACGGATATTTAAAAGGTGAGAATGGCGTTCACCGTCTGGTGCGTGTTTCCCCTTTTAATGCGCAAGGAAAAAGGATGACTTCTTTTGCCTCGGTTTTTGTCACTCCATTAGTCGACGATTCCATCGAAATTGAAATTAATCCTTCCGATTATACTTGGGATACATTCCGTTCGGGTGGGGCGGGAGGCCAAAATGTAAATAAAGTGGAAACAGGCGTCCGCCTGCGGTATCATTACAAAGATCCGGATACGGGCGAAACACGCGAGATATTGATTGAAAACACGGAAAGTCGCTCACAGCTTGATAATCGCGATAATGCCATGCGACTGCTGCGTTCCATGCTGTATGATTTTGAACTTCAAAGGCGTATGGCCGAGAAAAACAAGATCGAAGCAGAAAAGAAAAAGATCGAATGGGGCTCGCAAATCAGAAGTTATGTGTTTGACGACCGCCGTGTAAAAGATCATCGAACCAACTTTCAGACTTCGGATGTGGGTGGAGTGATGGATGGAAAGATCGATGAATTTTTGAAGGCTTATTTGATGGAGTTTGGAGAAGGAAAATAGCGAAAATTTGCATGATTTTTTGAATCAATGAAGCAGAGTTTGAGAATCATATTTACCGTACAGGGGGAAGGGAGGGGACACCTGACTCAGGCCATCTCGATGGCTGAAATGCTTCGCCGTCATGGCCATGAAGTGGTTGATGTATTAGTCGGAAAAAGTCATTCGAGGGAATTACCCGCTTTTTTTTATGAAAAGATCAACGCACCCGTGACGATCTATAATGCGCCTTCTTTGATTTACAGGAAAGATAAAAAGCACATTGCCAAGATGAGAACTTTCTTTCATAACACGAACATCACGAAACTGATGTATTATAGTGATAGTATCGCATTGATACAAATACACATAAAAGAAAGTAAGCCTGATTTATTAATCAATTTCTACGAGATTTTACCCGGTTTCGCCCAACTCCGCTACCGTATCGATACGCCTTTTATTAATATCGGGCATCAATATTTATTGAAGCATCCCGACTATGCCCATGGAAAAGGGGAGGGTCAAGACCATACACTGTTGAGATTGCATGCGACGTTAAGCAGTATCGGCGCCACCAAAACCCTTGCACTGTCTTTTTATCCGATGAAAAGTTTCCCCCGCGAACATATTTCGGTAGTGCCTCCTTTGCTTCGTAAAGAAGTATTGGAACTGGAACCGACCACAGGCGATTATATTCTTGGATATATGTTGAATCAGGGATATGAAAACGAGGTTCGTGCCTGGCATAAGAAAAATCCCGACATCAAATTGCATTTCTTCTGGGACAAACAGGATGCGCCCGAAACCTTAGTTGTCGACGACACTCTCACACTACACCGGATTAATGATGAATTATTTCTCAAATATATGGCAGGCTGCAAAGGTTATATTACCACAGCCGGATTTGAATCGGTTTGCGAAGCCATGTTTTTGAACAAACCCATTATGATGGTTCCGGCACATATGGAACAGGAAATCAATGCAGCCGATGCCGAAGCAATCGGTGGGGGAATTGTAAGTCATAGTTTCGACTTGAGCAAGTTGTTATCCTATATTGAACAGAAACAAACCCATGCCGAAGATTTCTCTTTTCAGCAATGGGTTCGCTCTGCGGAAGAAAGTTTTATCAACCATCTGGCATCCGTATTGGAATAGTGATTTGTGCACTAATCCCTTCTATTTCCCGGTCTGCATCACTCCCGAATCCTCGTCGGTATTACTTAATCTCTTTTGGGCTGCATTGAATGTTCTGCCAAAGGAGAAATTCCAGGTAAAGCGCAACGTCCAGAAGCGCGACGTATCTTTGATATACATCGTACGGTTATAAGAAGCATATTGCGAGCGGTTTTCGCTCTTTACACGGTAATTATCGACAAACGGATTAAACATGATAAATGAAAGATTCGCTTTCTTGTACGTATATCCGGCCGTAATAAAATGCAGATTTTCGCCGCCGTTCATTGTCTCGCCAATAAAACCGTCGCGGTTTGTCTCAACACCGATGCCCAGCATGGCATTTTTGTAGTTGGCGGATACGTCCGAGATGGTGTACCAGTTTGTATAGGTATGCCTGTATGTATTGCCGTTGCTGATGAAATGCCGCACTCCGCCGCGAATTGAAAATTGCAGTATGTCCTTTACAGGACCTATACGCATACCAATCAAGCCGGTCCACATTTGAGCATTCTGCTGATTATTCCATGTCTGTACGATTTTATTGCCTTCGGCAAACTTCTCGTCCATGATCGCATCGGGGCGATATTCGAACGAACCTTCGGCATTGAGATTGAAGATGCCTTTGCGATAGTTGTAGGTGAGTTGGGAATAATAACGCAGGTAGGGATCCAGAAATGGATTGCCGCGTTGAATCTGAAGGGAGTCCACAGTCCGGTCGATGGCGCTCAATTCGGATAGGGAAGGCGAAATATTGGTTACTTCCGAGCGCAGGCGAATAGACGACTGTCCCGGTAACGCATATTGAAGCGTCAATCGCGGATTGAATGTATAATTACTGTAGCCATCTTCGTTCTTGTTCGCCTGTGAGAAATAGGAACGCGTAGCTCCAATCCCGATCACGTAGTCAAATTTTTGTACCTTCCCTTTAAATTCCGTATAGAGAAAGGTTTCGCCCTGCGTCATTTCAGTCGTATAATCAAATCCGTTTATATAAGTATTGTTGCTGTACGACTGTAAATGCCGGACACCTCCGCTCAGCCGGTTCGCACCAAACGATTTTTCGTAGATGGCTTCTCCAATCCACGAATATTTTTTGCCAATCACATGGTTGTTTACGTGAGTCAGCGACACGCCATTGCGGCTTTCGTCATACAAACGGTTGTTGTCGGTATAATTATATGTCCCTACCCAGTTGAGTACCAGCGCTTGCCCGTTCTTCAAGTTTTCCTGGTAATAAAGATCGATGGCCGGACGGTACGACCCGGAAGACGAATAGTCTATCATATCCACTTTATCATCCGGATTCGACATGTTGTAGAGCGTACCGTTGAAGTCCATATGAGGCTGGTTGAAATTACCGTAGCGAAAAGTAGCATTGAACATGCGTTTTTCATTCTGATAGCTGTATGATGTAGTCACAAAATTGTTCAGGTACTGCAATTGACCCGGCGCACCCACTTCCTTTCGGTTCAAAACAGTTCCATCGCCAAGCACAAACCGTTCTTCGTTGTCGCGCCACGAACTGTTGATGTCACGGTAATTCATAAAATAATTGAAAGAAAACTCCGACTTCTTGTGGTTGATGCGGCCATACAGGTTTTCGTTCATAAACGCAAACTTCCTTTTAAATCCGTTCATCGACATCAGTCCGCCGTTACCGCCCGTTTCGGGGCGGTGTACGATGTAGTCGAGCACCACTTCCGCATTGCCGTAACGCAGGCCGGGATTGTCGTGATACTCCACACGGATAATATCGGCCGGTTGCAATGCGAGTATATCCTGTAATTCGACTTTGACACCGTTGATGCGGTACTGCAATTCGCCATCGCCTACTAAGGTAGCCGCCATATTCATCGGATTGACCGTGACCTTGGGCAAACCTAACTGCATCAACAGATCGACGCCATTAGTCGACGCTTTTATCTGTTGATCAGTTGGAAAGATTAACCTCCTGTCGACCCGTGTGGTTTGATTGGTAGCTGTAACCGTTAATCCATCCAACGCAATCGATGTTTCTTCCAACAAAATTTCTTTCAGGTCGATATTTCTGTTTTCTCCCTGCAATTCTACTCTTAGCGTTTCATAACCTATATTCGACAGGATCAATCTGTAATCGCCGTTCGCTACATTATTAAAAGCAAACTCCCCTTTCACATCGGTGACAACGCCCGTAACGAAAGCGGAATCCGATGTTTGCAGTACGACAGTGACAAACTCAAGCGCCGAACGGTCGCTTGCCTGTAAAACCTTTCCTTTTATCTCAATGTCCAAGGCACAAATTCCTTGAATCATGCAACTCAACAAAATTGGAATTGCTACTCTGTTTAAAATTGACTTTTTCATCTTCTTTTTTTTTAAAAATTATTCTACAATAATAGTGTGCTACTTTATTATTACACTGCAAATGTAATACATATTTTCCGAACACCTGCTATTTTCCATATTTTTTTTGTGTTAATTATTCATAAAAAACGTTATCTATCTATTTATCCGACCATTATGGTTATATTTTTTTCTTCATCATGGATTATTCGAATACCATCATCATTTTTTTTGTATGATACCATGCAATGCAAGCATCTTACATGCATTTGACGAGTCTGTGTCAAAAATGTTACAAGCAAACATAAAAAAAGGGGACTTTCCCTTAAAAATTCGGAAAAGTCCCCTTGCGTACTCGAAGGGGGACTTGAACCCCCACAGCCATAATGGCCAAAGGATTTTAAGTCCTTCGTGTCTACCATTCCACCATTCGAGCATACAATCATCATGTTGTGAGCGGAATACAAGTGGTCGAAGCCAAACCGTTATTGTGCTGTATTCCACGTCCTTACAACCCTAATGATGCCGGTCATGTTTAAGTCATGCGAAAAAACGCTATTTTTCAGCCTTTGTCTATGCTTTGACTACCTATCTCACGGGTGCAAAGATACGACTTTTCGCTGAACTGCAAAAATATTTTACAAATCAAAAAAGAAAGTCATCAATACACATTTTATCCCGTCAAATCCGCTGTACTGTTTTAATACGGCGCGTTCTTCCTCCGTTGCCCTACGCTTTTCCCTGTCGAGCGTGAAAGCGATGCGTACTGCCTCTGTGTTTGTCAGCAAATGCGCTTTTTTGTTATAAGTCATATACTGCATATCGAATGGTGAAAAGAAACGCTGATAAAACGCTTTTATTTTGTGTAATTGCGATTTCTCTGCTTTTTTTAAATAAAATTTTGCCGTTTTGGATTTTATATTGTATTTTTGCAGAATATTTGATAATATCAAAAACACAAGCATAAAAGGTTGGATTTTAAATTTAAAAATGTATGATACTTGAATTAAAAATTAAGAACTTCTTATCTTTCAAAGAAGAGGTGACATTCAGTTTCGAGGCTACGAAGGATAAATCCATTGAAGACTATCAGGTTGTGGAAGTAGCCCCGAATACTCGAATATTAAAGTTAGCCATTGTTTATGGCGCAAATGCTTCAGGGAAAAGCAATTTAGTAGGTGTCTTTGAGTTTATTCGATATTTTTGGTTGAATATTCCGGAAAATAAGGATATATCAACCGGAGTAATTCCATTTTTATTAAACGATAAAACTCCAAAAGAACCGTCCGAATTTTCTTTGACATTTTATCTCGAAGGTACAAAGTATATGTATTCTCTTGAATTGGATAAAAAAAATGTTTTTTCCGAAAAACTCTTAGTGTATCCCGGAACTCAACCGGCTTTGATTTTTGAACGTATGTTCAATGAGGGCGTTTCAGATATATCATTCAATACGAAGCGAGTAAAAATCAGTCAAATGGCAAAAGATGAAATCACGATCAAGTGTTTGACAAATATGTCTGTTTTGGCTGCGTATAATCAGGTCAATGTAGCAATTCCCGAAATTGAAAGGGTAGTAAAATGGATAAAATCGCAATTCAATTTATCTTCCATTGAATCCAATACAGGTCTTGAAGAATATGCAGAACATGCTATCTCAAAAAATAACGCAACAAAAAACTTTATTTTAAATTTCCTTCAGTGTGCGGATTTCAATATAATGGATATTAATTCCAAAATAATCGAAGAAAGAATGCCCGAAGAATTTTTGACAATGTTAATAAATGATTTTTCAAAAATTCCTAATGATGAAAAAGAACGAATAAAAAGAGATAAAACCTTAAAGATTATTCAAACAGAATTTAAACACAGGGTTGTAAATGATAAAGGAGAAGAGAGATTTTATACGTTATTAAAAAATAATCAATCAAAGGGAACATTGCGCACTTTTGGGTTGGCGGGAGTAATTCGACGAACAATCGAAGACAATGCATTTTTGGCTATTGATGAAATAGAGTCATCACTTCATCCGAGATTGGTTGAGTTTATTATTGAGGATTTTTTCAAACAGAAAGGGCAATCTCAATTACTTTTGACCACCCACTATGACGGACTTCTGGAAGAAGACGACTTGTTGCGAAAAGACAGTATCTGGTTTACCAACAAGAAAGAGAATGGCGCAACGGAACTGTATTCTTTATCCGATTTTAAAGGTGTTAACCGTATGAGTTCCTTGCAAAAGGCATACAAGTACGGCAAGTTTGGCGCTATACCTAATATTTAATGTTATGGGCGGACGAAAACAAAAAATGCGAGCGCCTAAACCCGGCATTTACATAGTCGGAGAAGGTATTACAGAGCAATATTACTTTTCGCAAATCAAAAAAATATTTGGTTATCAATGTACTATCAAACCACGATTCTTCGGGAATACAAGTATTGCGGAAATGAGAAAGAAAATTGAGGAACTGTTGTATGACGATATTTTTGTTATTTGCGTGTTTGATGCCGATGTTTCTACGCACAACGAAAGTGAGCGCAGGAAATCGGCGCAACTTCAACTCAAGTACAGGAATAATAAGAATCTTATTTTTTGTGACAGCCTGCCTTCCATCGAATTTTGGTTTCTGTTGCATTACTTGGACACCAATCGACATTTCAATGATTCAGTTGAAGCCGAAACAGCCTTAAAAAGATATATTCCGGAATACGAAAAAACTGCTTTATTTCTTGAAAAAGAGAAATGGGTCAGGG
>JAIRJR010000227.1 GCA_031260575.1 Tannerella sp. | reverse complement strand
GTACCCGGGCGAATAATGCCCAACAAGCCATAGCCGCCGTTGAAAAGGTATGGAAACAATACAACCCTGATCATGCTTTCAGTTATCGATTTCTGGATGACACTTTCAACCGGATGTATCAATCGGAAATACGCACCAACCGCTTATTCGGCACTTTTTCTATCATTGCCATTCTTATCTCATGTCTTGGGCTTTTTGGCTTAGTTGTTTTCTCTGCCGAACTGAAGACAAAAGAAATAGGGATACGCAAAGTGCTTGGAGCAAGTGTATTTGAAATAGTCAAACTATTGACGCGCGAGTTTCTGATATTGGTGGGTATCGCCATAATAATCGCTTTTCCGTTGGCTTACTACTGGTTAGAAAATATGTTGCAGGAATTTGCCTATCGCATTTCGCTTTCGTGGTGGATCTTTGCCGTAGCAGGTATCATCACCATTGTACTTACGTTGTTGACTGTGGGTTGGATGGCTATCAAAGCGGCTACTAAGAATCCGGTGGAGGCGATAAAGACTGAATAAAGAAGACCGTAAGACCGTAAGACCGTAAGACCGTAAGACCGTAAGAGATAGAATATAAATCATTAAAGATATAGAATCATGAACTTCTTCTTTTTCAGAATCACTTGGCGTAGCCTCACCAAACGGGGCGTGTTTGCAGTCGTCAATATTTTGGGACTCTCCATCAGTTTGGCAGTCGTTCTTATAATGTATCTGCAAATTGATCACGAACTTTCAATTGATAAATCATTCAAGGAAAGTGAAAATATTTATCGGGTGAATGCCCGGTGGCTTTCAACTGCAAGGGCGGGTGAAATATCGGCAATTACGCATGCCGGCTTGGCGCAGTCGATGAAGGATAATCTTCCGGGTGTTAAGGAGGCTGTACGGGTTTGGAATAGAGCTCATATTCTGAAGGCGGGCGATTATGAATCCGATACAAGAATAAATTTTACCGACGCAGGTTTTTTTGACTTGTTTGATGCGCAAATTCTTTACGGTTCGGTGGAGGAAGTATTGGAACGCCCGGGAGATGCGCTGGCTTTGTCGGAAACGGAGGCAAAAAAGATTTTTGGAGATAGAAATCCTGTGGGAGAGACCATACTCTGGGGTCCGCAGACACTGGAGATAGGCGCCGTTTACAAAGACTTTCCCATGAACAGTTCGTTTTACGGATTTCATATCATATGCCGCAATCCTCCACCTTATTACACTCCGCAAGCGAAATTCGCGGTTGTTGTCGAAACCTTTGTCCTGCTGCACGAAAAGACGGATACGACCGGCGTGGGACAACCATTGAGGCGTATCTGGAACGAAGACGTAAAGGAAGTAAGAGGCGAAGATGCGCCCTTCACGCTTGAACTACAGGAATTGAACAAAATACATTTACATTCAAGTCATATTACAGGGTCTTCTACTACTACGCCCGGCAATATAGAACATGTAAAGATGCTTACGTTACTGGCTGTTATTATCCTGTTGATTGCCTGTATCAATTATATGAACCTGGCAACTGCCAGGGCGCAGAAACGTTCAAGGGAAATCGGGATCAGTAAAACCATAGGGGCAAAACGGTATGAATTGGCTTCTCAATTGATTCTTGAAACAGGCATGCTCACGGTTGTTTCTTTTATTGTTGCTTTGGGATTGGCATATCTGTTATTGCCGGTTTTTAACAGCCTGTTGAATGTACAGCTTTATTTCGGGCTTGTGTTGAATATCCAATTTCTGCTTGGCGCTTTAGCCATACTTTTCCTGACTACGCTTATTGCTGCTTCTTATCCGGCTTTTTATCTGTCCGGTTTTCAGCCTGTTACGGCAATACGGGCAGCCGCTATCAGAGGCTCGAAAAATGCTTTTGTACGTCAGACACTCATCGTAAGCCAGTTTGTAGCCTCCATTGTGTTGATAACCTGGGTAATTGTTATTTATACCCAAATCCGGTATATCGACAATAAAAATATGGGATTCAACATCACTCAGATTATTTCTTTTTGGATAAGAACAAATCCGGGACCTGATTTCAGCCCTTTTGAAAATACCTTTCGCGCCCAGAGTTCGGTCTTGGACATATCACGAGTAAGTTTTTTCCCTACAATTGGCGATCAGGTATTACTGAAAACAGACATCAACGATGAGGGCGTCTTAATGACGGTATGTAATGCAGATGAACACCTGATAGATCTGGTACAGTTGCAAATGATTGCCGGAACCCCTCTGCCGGCAAGGCTTCCGAACGATACCATTGCGCGAATGGTGTTGAATCGTAAGGCAGTTGAATACCTTGGGAGTACACCCGAAGATATTATCGGGCGAAGAATTAATGTCGCATTTAATGAACCGGTTGAAGTGTGCGGGGTGGTCGAAAATTTCAATTACGAAAGTTTGCATCGTCCGATTGGCGAATACGGTATTCACAACAGCAGATTCGGACGGGGACGTTTTTACCTGATGGCGCGGGTCAACAGCCACGATCTCCCCGGACAGTTGGAAACATACAAAAAGATATTTAATGAATTTTATCCCAATGACATGTTTGATGTACACTATCCCGATTTGGAGGTGAAAGATGTCTACAAGGGAACACAAACTACCGGCAACATTTCTCTGACTTTTTCAATATTAGCCATATTGATAGCCTGTATGGGGGTGTTTGGATTAACGGCGTTCATGGCAGAGCAACGCACCAAAGAAATTGGTATCCGCAAAGTGATGGGTGCAAGCGTACTAAATATCGTGAGTTTGTTTACCCACAATTATATGAAGTTATTGGGTATTTCGTTGGTCATAGCCATTCCAATTGCGTGGTGGGTTGGCGAACAGTATTTGCAGGATTATGCCTATCGCATTTCTCTATCGTGGTGGATGTTTGCGGTGGCGGCGTTGATTACCGTTGTATTGACACTGATGACGGTTTGTTTTCAGGCTCTCAAGTCGGCGCTGATTAATCCGGTGGATGCGATAAGGGCTGAATAGCTGAGTAATTGAATAACTGAGTAACAGAGTAATTGAATAACTGAATAACTGAGTAATTGAATCATTGATTCATTGAAACGTTCGAATAAGAAGGGGGTGGCTGTAATTGCTACCCTTTCTTATTTGTTACGGTTTGAGCCGGTACGCCATCACAACGCTTCCATGCCGGATATAAAGAATTCCTTTGTCGATCACGGGATGCGCCCAATGCGGACCTTCGCCTTTGGTAATCCGGAATTCGCTTACAACATCAAATTTTTCGGGGTTGGGTTTTACCAAAGCCATGATTCCGCGACGTTCGTCGTAGCAATAAAGCATTTGATCGGCGGTGATGATTGACCCTTTGCTGTTGCCGCCCCATTGGATGTTATACTTTGTGACCCCACTGTTCCAATCGACCGCAACCCAGTTGCCTTGAGCATTCGAAATCCAGTTGGTTCCGTATATGGTTCCATTGACTAATACCAAACCCCCATGATGGGTGTCGAGGTCGTTGTTTCGCCACACTGTACTTACAGCAGTTGCATCGTTGTTCAACTCCAACATAACAGAACCGAAGTCGTAACCGCAAGAATGATAGATTCTGCCATTGCTGTATACCGGCGAGTTGGGAGCAGTGCTTTCTTCGCTGCGCAGGGGTGCGCCGGGAACCGTTTTTTTGAGGTATTCCCTTCCCCATTCATCGTATTTCCATTCAATTTTCCCGTTTTCAGGATTCACGCCAATGATATGCCTGCCGGTAACGCCGATGATTTGTTTTTTATTGTTATGCGTGATCAAGATAGGTGAAGCATAATTGTTTGGGTCGCCCAATGACTCGGTTTGCCACTCTACCTTGCCGGTTGCGGCATTCAAAGCCATCATTGTGGTAAGGTTGCCGCAGGGCGTGAAAATGACTTTGTTGTCGAACACCAACGGACATTCGGCCATACCCCACGAGGCGTAAACGATTCCAAGCGAGGGGCCATCCACTTTCCATTCCATATTACCGTTTGTGATGTTGATACAAACCAATTCGCCGGTGCCGCTGATCACATATGCTCTGTTGCCTTCGATTGTAGGCGTTACCCGCGTTTCCGGATACGACTTTCTCCATGATCGACCGAAAACGGTTTCATAGATTTTCTTCCCGTCAAGCGTGTACGCATAAAAAATCTCTTGATCTTCATCTTCATTGAGTCCGGTCACAAATAAACGGTCATTCGCGATCACCGGGCTTGAATATCCTTTTCCGATGTCTGTGATTTCCCATAACAATTGCAAACCATCGGCAGGCCATTCCTTGAGTAACCCCGTATCGGGGTAAAAACCATTGCGAAAAGGACCTCTGAAGCCGTATGGCGACTGGGCAAAAAGTGATGACATGGTCAATAATGTACCGATTAAAAATAAAAATGAATGTCTCATAGTAAATGATGAATAAAAACGAACTGTGCAAAAGTAGTAAAAAAAATAAGCGGACAGCCAATTCCGAAGCTTTATCCGAATGAATGATTTTCAAAAAGTGTCCGTTTTCGGACACTAACTGTCCGAAAACGGACACTTTTTGAAAATGTTAAAAAATATAATATTCAGACAAACAAGCAAATAACAGTTTGGCACGATATTTGTTGTAATAATTGTAGATTAAACGAATCAATAACTAAAAATAACAGACAATTTAAAATTTACAGACATGATTAAGATTACAGACCTTGAAAAGATTTTCCGTACGGAAGAAGTAGAAACAGTAGCCCTCAACAAAATGTGTTTGGAGGTGAATGAGCGTGAATTTGTAGCCATAATGGGCCCTTCGGGCTGTGGCAAGTCAACCTTACTCAATATCCTGGGTATGCTGGACGAACCCTCATCGGGCAGTTTTGAATTTAACGGCATCGAAGTAGCCAAATTCAATGAAAACAAACGGAGCGACTTGCGTAAAGCCAATATCGGCTTTGTTTTCCAGAGTTTTAACCTGATCGACGAACTGACCGTTTATGAAAACGTGGAGTTGCCGTTGGTGTATAACGGCATCAAGGGAGCCGAGCGTAAAGAATTGGTAGAAAAAGCGCTCGAAAGCGTGCAAATGATGCACCGCAAAAACCATTTTCCATCCCAGCTTTCCGGCGGACAGCAACAGCGTGTTGCCGTGGCGCGGGCGGTTGTCAATAGTCCGAAACTGATTCTGGCGGATGAGCCGACCGGTAACCTTGACAGCAAAAACGGCGTAGACGTGATGCAAATGCTTACCGACCTGAACGAACGGGGAACAACAATCATCATGGTAACGCACAGCGTCCACGACTCCCGCTACGCCCACCGGATCGTTCACATGCTCGACGGCAGAACCGTAACTGAGAATTTCCTGAAAGAACTGGTTTATTTGGCGCCGGATGAGAAGACAGACGCGTAAGATGGTAAGACTGTAAGACCGTAAGACCGTAAGACTGTAAGACCGTAAGATGGTAAGACCGTAAGATAATAAAATATGTAAGATAGAAAGAATATGGAAAGGGTTACGAATGTAGAATTTAATGAGGGGATGAGGGTGCGGACTAAAAAATTTGCGCTTGATATAATCAGATTGAGTGATTTATTGCCGAATAAGACATCTTCTAAGGTTTTGGGAAAACAATTGTTGGATTCTGCAACATCTTTGGCGGCTAATTTTAGAGCAGCATGCAGAGGACGGTCGAAAAACGAATTTTACAGTAAAATATGTATCGTAGTTGAAGAGTCGGACGAAACTCAATTTTGGCTCGAAATGATAAAAGAAAGTAACATGATTAGTGATTTGCACATCAATCCATTACTTAATGAGATTGCAGAAATCACCGCAATAGTAACAAGTATTAAACATAAATTAAAACTATAAAATATCGCAAACCGTAAAACCGTATCACATGTAAAATCGTGCCCCCACATATCTTACAATCTTACATGTCTTACGGTCTTACATGTCTTACGGTCTTACATGTCTTACGGTCTTGATTATTCTTAAAAACAAAACTAAAAATGAAACAATTTATACGAAACTTCAAAAAGCAGCGCACAGTCGGCCTGCTCAATATTTGCAGCCTTTCGCTGGGCATTATGGTGGCTGTTATCGTCGGGCTGTGGGCGATCAACGAAATGAGCTTCGACCGCTTCCATAAAAACAACGACCGGATATACCGGACAGTACTCAATGCAACCCTGAGCGGCAATCCGGTCAGATTGGGTTCAACTTTCCGTCCTTTTGGCGAGCAGGCCAAAGGTGAGTTTCCCGTGATAGAAGATATGTGTAAGGTTCTCAATCAAAATGAAGATATACGCATCGACAATGTACTGTATCAATCGGTCGGTACATTTATGTGCGACTCGAATTTCTTTACATTTTTTACCTTTCCGTTAAAAACAGGCGATCCGCATCAAGTCCTTTCCGCGCCCGACCGCGTGGTGATCAGCGAATCGGCGGCAGCGAGATATTTTCCCGGACAGGATCCGATGGGTCAGATTATCAAGTACCGGGGCAGGGATTGTGCCGTAAGCGGAATCATGAAAGATATGCCGAAAAATTCGAGCCTGCAAACCGACTTTGTATTTCCTTTTTTTGGCTGGTGGGCTGAAACCGGCTGGGGAAATATGGACAGTTACATTACTTTTTTCCGGTTACAAAATGGCATAACACCGGAATCGCTGTCAGAACCCCTGACACAACTTGCATATCGGAATTTTGAACTGTTCAAGAATTTTGGAGCGATCTACTCATTAGAATCGCTGACTGATATGCACTTCAGCGCTCAAATGATGATGGATCCCATCGTCAAAGGCAACAAATCATTGGTCATGACATTTGTTCTGACGGCATTTGTGATCCTGATTATTTCCTGTATCAATTTCACCAATTTGTTTGTATCGACCTCGTTTATCCGTGCAAAAGCCATCGGAATCAGAAAGACCGTCGGAGCCAAAGCAATACACCTTATGCGCGATTTTTATTGGGAAACCGCCTGTTATGTCATTTTTGCAATAGGCGCCGGTTTAGCGCTGGCTACTACCATCATACCCGCGTTTAATGATTTCACGCAATCGAAAGTGAGCCTCGATTTCAGTTCGCCGCAGATCTACATTTTCCTTGCGGTGTTGCTGGTATTCGTAGTATTGTTGGCAGGCTCGTTTCCGGCGCTGTATATGACACGGTTCAATGTCATTGAAACCCTGAAAGGAAAATTTAAGGGAAAGAAAATGTCGCTGTTGCAGAAAAGTCTGGTAATTACTCAGTTTACTGCATCAATCGCCTTG
>JAIRJR010000046.1 GCA_031260575.1 Tannerella sp. | reverse complement strand
TCAAATTTAGTGGCATCGTTATCGGGAGATAGATGAAGAAATGAAGAAAGAATTGGTTAGTATGTTGGATTAATGGGTTACGAATAATAAAATACGAAATTTATTCTTCTCGATTTTCCCATGAAGCCATTAAAAAAATTCATAATTGTATATGTATATTACATTTTATAACTATTTTTGCACCATAAATTGTAATATAACCATGCTTAATAGATCAAACATATACGGGCTGAATGACAAACAGATTCTTTCCGAATTGGGTAAGTCATTGCAACGTAAACGGATAAATTCTTTTATGACACAAAAGGAACTTGCCGAAAAAATTGGCGTCAACCCTTACACCGTCACGGGTATGGAAAAAGGGCGCAATGTTTCGTTAGAAACGTTTATCAGGATATTGCGGGAAGTGGGAAGCCTCGAATTGTTATATACTCTATTCCTGCAACCGGAACCAATCGCGCCGAGCGTGCTTTTCAAGTTGGAAAAGAAAAAGAAAATGAGGGTAAGAAAATCTAAAAACGAAACAAAATGACTGCAGGGTGTCAAAATCCGAAGAACTGGGGCTGTCGTCAGGGATGGGACGAGTAGAATATGCCTACCACCTGATGGCGAAAGATTGTGGTATCGAAATGGCAAAATGCCGGTTGCTAGAAGAAGGTGGAAGGGCGCATTTCATGACTCGTCGCTTTGATCGTCCGGGAGGCGGCGAAAAATTACATATACAAACCTTAAATGCCATTGCCCGCATGAGTTACAAACTCATCGACACCCATTATTACGAACAACTTTTTTCTGTAATCCGGGAAATGCGCTTACCCTATTCAGCCATCGAACAACAATTCAGACGAATGGTTTTTAACGTTGTAGCGAAGAATTGCGATGATCACACCAAAAACGTATCATTTTTGATGGATAATAACGGTAATTGGTCGCTTTCGTCGGCATACGACATAACTTATGCGTATAACCCGTCCGGATATTGGAACAGGCGTCATTTAATGGGAATGAACGGAAAATTTGACGATTTTACCGGGAAAGATTTGGAAAAGGTTGGTGTTGCTGAAGGAATACGAAATCGGAACAGGATTATAGAACAAATTTGTGATGTCGTTGGTCAGTGGCCTGAATATGCCCGGTTAGCAGGAATTGATAAAATTTTGTATGAAAAAATTGGTGCAGTTCATGAAACACATATCAATCAGAAGCAAAGATGATTATAAATCATTGAATATGATTTGAATACGAGTTGTATCCGGATTTCCCCCTCTATTTTGGCATGAAGCCTACTTCTACGGATAGTTCATTCATACCTTGAAGAAATGTCTTTGAATCAATCACAGCTTTCTTATCAGACAAAAGGTATTAAATAAACCTAAATAGTACACTTAATAAGCGACTAATCTACTGATTTCGTCCAGGATTCCGTATTTGCTATTCCTAACCGATCGGGGCGGAAGATTGGGTCTTTGATGCCGGAACGGTATTGGGTGTCGAAGTCGGAAAATACTTTGAGGGATATTTTTCGGAGCATGATCAGGGCGATCAGATTAAGCCATGCCATCAATCCGACGCCAATATCTGCCAAGTCCCAAGCCAATGACATCGCATTGATGGAGGTAAAAAAAGTGACAAGTAATATGCAAATTCGAAGGAGATGAATCATTGATGATGCTGTTTTCTGCTTTCGGAATAAGAAATAGACATTCGACTCGGCTTGAAAATAGTAACTCATGATCGTCGTGAAGGCAAAACAGAAAAGGGCGATAGCGACAAAGCCCGAACCCAGTCCGGGTATGGTGGTATCGATTGCCAATTGCGTATTAATCGGGCCGTAATCCATGATGGCTTCCGGCATTCCATGACCGGTGAAAACTACTTGTTGCATCGAATCGTAGACCCGGTAGGTTCCGGTTATTAAAATGACAAATGCAGTAGCCGAGCAAACGACCATCGTATCAATATAGATGGATAAGGCTTGTACCAATCCTTGTTTTGCCGGATGAGGCACTTCGCAAGCTGCTGCTGCATGAGCGGCGGTGCCCTGACCTGCTTCGTTCGCAAAAATGCCCCGCTTAACACCCATACTGATCGCGGCGCCTATCATTCCGGCAAACGATTGTTCAAGTCCGAAAGCGCTCTTGATGATTAGCGTAAATACTGCGGGTATTTGTTGAAAGTTCATAATCAGTATGACGGCCACTCCCACGACGTAGCCGATTGTCATGATTGGCATGACAATTTCCGATATACGTGCAATACGTCTTACCCCTCCGTAAATAATCAATGCAAGCATTATAACAATAAATGCGGCAGAGATACGAATATCTATTCCGAATGAATGTTGAAAGGCATCGCAGATGGTATTCGACTGTACGCCGGGCAACAACAATCCAAGTGAGATGATTGTAACAAATGCAAAAGCAAAAGCAAATGATTTATTCCGGATTCCTTTTAAAATATAATAAGCCGGCCCGCCTCGATAATTTCCATCAATTTTCTCTTTATATACCTGTGCAAGCGCGGTTTCAATATACCCTGTCGCTGCGCCGAAGAAGGCGATTGCCCACATCCAAAATATCGCGCCCGGACCTCCCAAAGCAATGGCAGTAGCTACACCGGCAATTTTCCCCGTTCCGATTCGTCCGGCAAGCGCTAAGTTAAAAGATTGAAAAGATGAAATACCGGAAGACGAAGATTTGCCTTGAAGCAATATTTGCCACATTTGTTTAAAGTAGCGCACCTGCAAAAAACGTGTCCGCCATGAAAAATACAAACCGGTAGCCATACACAGGAAAATAAAGGGAGCGCCCCATACCCAGCCGCTCAAAGTGGAAACGATTTCTGGAAAAGTCATGTTCATTGTCAATAACGGATTCTTAGCGGCTTCAAAGGTAATAAAAATCTTTCCCGACCATGTCGTTCGACAGAAAATATCCTGTTTTTAGGTGTAATACATTCAAGAATTTTACCTAAATTTGCAGATTATACAATAATTGCCCTATGGATACTGAGTTGGAAGATAAGAAATTCATACAAAAAACCGTCGCATTGGCTGCGGAAAATGTGCAGACAGGAAAAGGAGGCCCTTTTGCTGCTTTGGTGGTGAAGAACGGACAAGTGGTTTCGAGCGGAACTAATTTGGTGACATCAAACAACGACCCTACCGCCCATGCCGAGATAACCGCCATTCGCAATGCATGCGAGCAATTGGGCGAATTTCAGTTAGATAATTGCACCCTATATACAAGTTGCGAACCTTGTCCCATGTGTTTGGGCGCTATCTATTGGGCGCGTCCGAAACGTTTGGTTTTTGCCGCCGGTAAACAACAAGCTGCCGAGGCAGGATTTGATGATGTCTTTATCTACCGAGAATTGGAATTATCCTATGCGGAACGTTCACTTCAAACACTTCAAATTGCTACAGATAACGATAATCTTCCTTTTGAATTGTGGATCGAATCGGAAAACAAAACCGTATATTAGTTTGCGAACAGTTGAAAGGTCGTGTTTTGTTGTGAATTATATCTTTTTTTCATTTACTTCATTCAAAATTCCTTCAATCAATCCGGCAGTTATTTTGTTAAAATCTTTTTCCATCGGCATGATCAAAACCCCACCCATATCGACAGCGCCGGGCGTAATGATCATTTGGGCTTCGCCTTCGGCAGAAAAACAGGCGGGACGGTGTTTTTTGCGGGGAAAAACAAAGGTAGTCCATAATCCGTTTCCGTAAAAGGTGATGATATTCATTTTCGGTTCATCTTCTCCGAGTGGGATTGGCAAATCATTGTATATTAGTTCAAAACGGTCGAGCATCTCTTTTCGGTCGACTGATTCGATACGGAGTGCATTGTTCCAATGCGGGCTTGAATCAATTGGCAGAAATCCTTTATTACCTGCCTGAAAATGAAAGTGTCCGGGAGCGGATGCGCCGCTTTTCGGAC
>JAIRJR010000028.1 GCA_031260575.1 Tannerella sp. | reverse complement strand
ATTTGGCCATGAGTGTCAACCGTAAAATAAACAAGAGGCTTACAATATGCCGTAAACCTCTCTTTCTCAATCGTCGGGGTAGCAGGATTCGAACCTGCGACCCCCTGCTCCCAAAGCAGGTGCGCTAACCGGACTGCGCTACACCCCGAAATGCAATTTTCCGCAATTGCGTGTGCAAAGATATGAAATATTTTAGAATTTCAAACAATTGATTTTCCTTTTTTTCGAAGGGCATTTGATCTTACTTTTTGCCAAATTGCAATACGACAGATGCTTGTTTTAAATAATCGGGGTCTATTTCTACTCCCATGCCCGGTGATTTGGGTACTTTTATTTTGCCGTCTACGATTTTGAAATCCGGTTTATACCAGCTTGGTGTTCTTTGCGGCGCACGCCATGGATATTCCATGTATGGGCCAATATTTTTAGTACATGAAGCAAATTGAAGGATAAATCCGGCAGTATGATCAGTTTGTGTATTGTGCGGCACAATGGTTTTGCCTGACTTTTCAGCCATGAGCGCAACGCGTTTCGCCCGGATAAGACCACCGTTATAGTTGAGGTCGGGTTGGACGATATGCATTACACCATTATCAAGCATCCATTGGAAGCGCCATAAACTCGAATCCTGTTCTCCACACGCTATGGGAATTTTTAAGCCTTTGGCAACATTTTGCGTTTCCGATAAATATTCCCATGGGCAAGGCTCTTCGAAAAAGCTGTAATTGAGGCTTTCTAATACTTTTCCTACTCGGATACCCATGTCGGCGTCATACGAGCCATTGGCATCGGCATACAGGATGATGTTGTCGCCGAGTTTCTTCCGTGATAGTTCCAATAATGTATCCGTACGACCGGGATAGGCGTCGAGGTTGCGACTCATGCGTCCGCCGATTTTAAACTTAACCGCTTTTGCCTTTGTCTCGGCAACTCCTTGAACATAGATATCGACTTCTTCTTCGGCAGTCAATACACGGTCGGAACCGGAAAGATAAACCGGTATTTCATCATGAATAACACCTCCAAGCAACTCCCCAACCGGTTTTCCGGCAATCTTTCCGAGCATATCCAAGAGGCTCTGTTCGATGTAAGCTACCGGACACCATAATGCGAGACCGGCGATTTTGTAGTTAGCGCGATAAACCGAATCAACCAATGATTCAAGGTCGCGTGCATCCTTTCCGATGAAATGAGGCGCAACAATTTGAAAGATAGGCATAAATTCTGTTAATTGTTTGGTGCCTGTAAGACCTGTGGCGCCGTCCGTAGAACGTGTACGCACAAAAAAGTTGGAACCATTCCGCAGAAGTTCAATTGATTCGATGATAACCGGATTGGTAAATTGACCGGGAAGGTTGAACAATGGCGTTTCAAAATCACGAATCAGCGGACGGTCATTTTCGGATTTGTTGAACGCATAGAGGAATGAAGGTATGAAAGATACCATTGCAGCGCTACCGGTTAGTTTCATCCATTGACGACGTGTTATTTTCATGAGAATGTATGTGTTAAGAATGAAGTATTTGAATGATTTTATCTGCTGCATGGCCATCACCGTATTCTTCGATAAATCCGGTTGGTTGTACGTTGTTTACTAAACAATCCAGAATATTTTCAAACCGATAACCGGCTAATTGATTCCAACCTGTCGTTATCGTTTCGACCCATTCTGTTTCATCGCGCAGGGTGATACACGGAGTCCGGTGGAAATAGGCTTCTTTCTGAATTCCACCCGAATCGGTCAAAATGGTCTTGGCATGTTTTTCAAGCATGATCATGTCAAGGTAACCGACAGGTTCTATGAAACGGAAAGATTTCTCTGTTTCATTTGATGTAAAAAGTTGCCAAGTATGCAGTTGTTTTTTCGTACGGGGATGCAAGGGTAAAACGACAGGACATTCCGGCCGGGCAATTTCATTCAATGCTTGCATAATTTGCGACAACCGTTCCGGCCGGTCGGTATTCTCCGCCCGGTGTACGGTACAGAGGTAAAACTGTTTGGACGCTAATTGTAACGCTGCAAGAATTGAGGATGTTTTTTCGGCAATCCCGCCAAAGGTCAATGCAGCGTCATACATTACATCTCCCGTATGTACTACGCCTTTGGTTATTCCTTCCTGTTTTAAGTTTTGGACAGCTGCATTCGTTGGGCAAAAAAGAAATTCTGAGAGATGATCGGTTAGGACACGGTTGATCTCTTCCGGCATCTGCCTGTTGAAACTACGTAATCCGGCTTCGATATGAATTACCGGAATGTGGAGTTTGGCTGCAACCAAAGCTCCGGCAAGTGTGGAATTGGTGTCGCCGTAGACCAACACGTAATCCGGGTGGTTCTCCTCTAACACCTTTTCTATTTCAACCATCATCCGGGCGGTCATTCCGGCATGGGTCCCCCTGCCGCAATCGAAATGCCACTCAGGTCGTGGGATTTCCAACTTTTCGAAGAAAATAGCATTCATATTGTCGTCGAAATGCTGTCCTGTATGGAGAATAAGTTCCTCGATGGGCTTATTGTTGTTCCGGTTATGGTTGGTGATTGCCCGGCTGACTATCGCTGCTTTGATAAACTGTGGACGGGCGCCTACGATGGTGATAATTTTCATTTGTCAGATGTTCAGCTTAATGCTCTCAATAAACCTGTTACTGCTTCATCCGGAACGGCGCTATTGCCCAAAAGTTCAATGAATTTACTGCCCACAATCGCTCCCGAAGCATTCGATGTTGCCGCTTGAAGCGTTTCTTGATTGCTGATTCCAAATCCAATCAGCCTGGGATTTCTTAGATTCATAGCGCTAATCCGTTGAAAATAATCTTTGACTGCATCCGAATAATTGGTTTGCGCTCCGGTTGTAGCGGCGCTTGATACCATATAAATAAATCCGCTTGTGTGTTCATCAATCAGGCGAATCCGTTCCCCGGATGTTTCGGGACTTATGAGCATGATGATCTTTAAATCGTATTGATCGGCAATTTCCTTATATTCATGTATATAGTCTGAAAACGGCAAATCGGGAATGATCATTCCGTCAATTCCGGTTTCGGCACATGTCCGGCAAAAATCCTCAAAACCGAATTGTATCACCGGATTTAGATAACCCATCAGGACAACAGGAATCCGGATTGACTGTCGAAAATCTTTCAGTTGGTCGAATAAAAGGCGTAGCGACATTCCATTGCGCAGAGCCTGCATATTGGCGCCCTGAATAACAGGCCCATCCGCCATCGGATCTGAAAATGGGATGCCTACCTCGACCAAATCAATCCCATGCGCTTGTAAAGCGGCAAGCGTGGGAAGCGTATCGTTTAATTCCGGATAACCTGCTGTAAAATAGACAGACAAAACGCCGGATTTCTTTGTCTCAAAAAGTTGTGTAATGCGATTCATTTTTTCTCGCAAAATTACAGATTAATCTTGAATTAATCAAATAATGATTAATTTTACCCCGTCATGATCATGATAATCTATTCAACAGAATAATAATTATATGGAATACAGAAGATTAGGCAAAACGGGTTTGCAGACGGGCATTATCGGTTTAGGGTGCGAGCATCTCGACGGCGGTAAACCCTACGGTCAGATAAAGGAAACGATTGATGCGGCGATTGAAGGTGGGGTGAATACCATTGATGTTTTTATGCCGGGACGGGATATTCGCGAAGCGATTGCCAAGGCGTTGGGTGAGAGGCGAAAAAATGTGATCATACAAGGTCACATCGGCTCTACCGATATCAACCAACAATACGATGTAAGCCGTGATCCGTCCATAGCGCATAAATATTTTGAGGATATGTTGCGGATTTTTGGCGGGCATATTGAATTGGGTATGATGTTTTTTATTGATACGGACGATGATTACAGGAATGTATTCGACACGGGTTTTGCAGAATATGTACAAAGGCTTAAACAGCAAGGTGATATTGGGCATATCGGCTTCGGTTCGCATAATCCGGTGACGGCAATCAAAGTGATAGAGACAGGTCTACCCGAAATGTTGATGTTCAGCATCAACCCTGCTTTCGACATGTTGCCTGCCGGTGAATACATATTCGACCATTTTGATAACGACTTCGGGAAAGATTTATTCAAAGGCATTGATCCTGAGCGGGCTGCCTTGTATGCTTTATGTGAGCAGCGTGGAATAGGTATAAATGCCATGAAACCCTTGGGTGCAGGCAAATTGATCTCTGCCGACCATACTCCTTTTGCTAAACCGCTGACCATAGGCCAATGCCTTCACTACACCTTGTCGCGTCCCGGTGTCGCGTGTGCCTTGACCGGCTGTAAGACAGCAGACGAGATGAAAGGAGTATTGAACTATCTTCAACTAACAGAGGAGGAAAAGGATTTTTCCGAAATACTCGGTACGATGCGTAACGATTTCAAAGGCAGTTGCGTATATTGCAATCATTGCCAACCCTGTCCGTCGGAAATCGACATAGCCGCCGTAAACAAATATCTCGACATTGCCAAACTCAATCTGAATGAAATACCTCCATCCGTCAAATCCCATTACAAAGGTTTAATGCATAAGGCTGATGAATGTACGCAATGCGGACATTGCGAAAACCGTTGTCCCTTCGGCGTACCTGTCATCCAAATTATGGAGGAAGCGGATAGGGTGTTTAAGTAAAGTTATCGGGATACAAACTTTGTGATTTGGCCTAAGATTTCTCTATTCCTTTAAACCGTCGGACAAAACTGTCAATCAGGGCAATATCTTTCACGGCCGGTGATAGTTCAAAGCGGCTGTTCAAATCAATCCCCGCCATCATGGGATGATTGAAAGCATTTAATTCCTCAATATGCTTAATATCAATCCCTCCACTTAGCAAAAACGGAGTATTGCCCCGGTAAGCCTTTAATACAGACCAGTCAAACCGTATGCCTGTACCACCCCGCTTGTTGTCTTTCGTGTCGAACAAAAAATAATCCACAAATGGTTCGTATGCAGCAGTTTGAACTAAATCCTTTTCGCTTGCGGTGGAAAATACTTTAATTATTTTATATCCTCTTTCCTTCAGCCGACGGCAAAATTCCGGTGGCTCATCCCCATGTAACTGTACAAAATCCAACCGGTATGTCGCCATTTTCTGCAATATCACTTCTATTTGTTCGTTCACAAATACCCCGACTTTTACCTTTGAACATGATTGGATGGCAGCAATACGATCATTGTCGTCAGAAACATAACGTGGCGACTCCGGATAAAAGATAAATCCCATCCAGTCAATATCCAACTTTTCCAATGCCCGGATATTATCCCCGTCGCGCATCCCGCATATTTTGATTATCATATTATTACTCTATGATATTGTGAGTTATTTGTGCCGGTTTTTAATATGGAGTATCCAGTGTTTCAAGGCGTATTTGTTATTTGCTGAATCAATTCACTCAAAGTCTTACCCGGATCGGGCGTTTTCATCAGCATTTCACCAATCAGAAAACCACGAAATCCGGCGCTTCGAAGTTCTTTTATCGTATGGTCATCCGATAATCCGCTCTCGGAAACAAACAAAGGGATAGCCGGATCATTTCCAATTTCCTTTAGAATCTTTTCCAACAGTCGAAAAGAATTGTCGACACTTGTTTCAAACGTTCCAAGGTTACGATTATTTACGCCCAGCAAGTCGATATAAGGATTTAGTCTGTCTATCTCATCCTCCCTGTGGATTTCCAATAATACCTCCATATTCAATTGAAACGCAACCCGCGCCAAACGTATACTTTCGGCAGGAGTCAACACCGAGGCAATCAAAAGAATCGCATCCGCCCCCAAGGCACGCGCCTGGTACACTTGATATTCATCCACCATAAAATCTTTGCGTAATAAAGGCAGGCGAACCAATTCCCTTGCCCGGCAAAGATCATCAAAAGACCCGCCAAAAAAGTCAGTATCCGTTAGTATTGAGCAAGCAGAAGCCCCTCCCGTTTCATACGCAGGTAGAATGTCATCCACTTTGGCATTGGGAAAAATCCATCCCTTTGAGGGTGATTTCCGTTTAAACTCGGCGATAACGCCCGACGACGACTTTTTCAATGCGTCATACATTGAACAGACCGGGCGTTCAAATTTCTGTACATTCTTTTCCAGCAATGTATCTATTGGAACCGCCTCCTTCTGCGCTGCCACCTCTTTTCGCTTGTTTGCAATTATTTTGTCTAAAATATCCATTTCTTTCAATGTCTCTTATCCCGTTTTAAGTAATTACATCTTTAACCATTTATATTAAAACAATTGGCATATTGAACATGGCCGATAACCGGTTCAAATGTTTTTACGGCTTACCTCCCGTTTTCGGTAACGGTTACATAAAACAAGCCATGATTCTGTAAAAGACTCATACTTGACTGCCGTTACATCGAATTTGAACAAACCGAATGTGATTTGAATACAGAATCCAATGGCTATGACAGAAATAATTGTTCCAATCCCAACCATGCCTCCCAACAGCCATCCAATAAACGTGACGAAAAACTCAACCAGGCAACGACAAACGCCAACCGGCAATTTTGTTTTTCTTGCCAAAACCACCATTAAATTATCTCTTGGGCCAACACCATAAGCTGTTTTAATGTAAAAGTAGGTTCCAAGCGAAATGATAAATAATCCGGCAATTAACATGATAAGCCCAACCATTAAGTCATTTTCCATTGGTATTATATTAACAATCAGTATTATATCTGCAAATACGCCGGTCAGTACCATACTTAATATCGTACCCAGACCCAATTTCTCTCCTAACAATGTGACAATTATCACAATAACGACTCCAACCAGGATAGTTGTCATTCCAAAACTTAATCCGATTGTTTTTGAAAGACCCACATGAAAGACCTCCCATGGGGCATATCCTATATTGGCTTTGATGGTAAGGATAATTCCGAATGCCGTTAATAGAAGCCCGATCGTCATATTTAAAAGTCGCATTAAAACTTGTTTCATCGTGAATTGTTGTTAGTGTGATACCACTTTATCAATCACTGATTTACTTCGACGAACTTCTTTAAAACCCCCAAAGCTTTTCCGCTCATTAACGATTCAGTAGCCTCTTCTATGCAGGTAGCAATTTTCTTTTCGGGGCAAAGCACTTGAATGGCAAAAGCCGCATTGGCAATCACGCTATTCATCTGTCCTTTGGAAGCTGTTCGCGCCATGACGCTTCGAAAAATCTGCGCCGACTGCTCCGGCGAATCTCCGCCGTACAAATCCGTTGGCGTACAACGCTCCATATTAAGCATTTCAGGTGAATAAATCTTTTCTCTTTCCGGCAAAGCGATTTTGAAATCATCGGTCAAAGATATCTCATCATATCCATCTAAACTGTGTACCACCCCAAAACGTATGCCTGATGCTTCATACACATAACTGTACAGCCTGAACATCGACAGACTGTACACGCCCAGCAACTGAAACTTCGGTCGGGCAGGATTCACCAACGGTCCCAACACATTGAAAAAAGTGCGAATGCCCAGATTCTTACGAACTGAAGCAACAGCTTTTAGAGCCGGATTAAACAATGGCGCATGAAGGTATGCGATGCCGCACAGATCCATCGACTTGTAAAGCCGATCGATATCGGTTGTAAAACGGATCCCAAGTTGTTCCATGACATTACTCGCTCCACTAATTGTTGAAGCTCCATAATTTCCATGTTTTACTACCTGATAACCTGCGCCCGCCACCAAGAAGCAGGCGGCAGTACTGATGTTAAATGTATTTTTTCCATCGCCGCCGGTTCCAACAATGTCAATAAATGGAATATCGCCGAAATCAACCATAAGGCTCATCTCAAGCAACGCTTCGCGAAAACCAAGCAATTCATCGACCGAAATGCTGCGCATCAAAAAAACAGTCATCAATGCAGATATTTGAGCCTCATTGTATTTACCCTCAGCGATGTCCTTCAAAAGCCCCAGTGCATCTTCGCGGTTCAAATACTGATGTTCGAATAATCTGTATAAAATTTCTTTCATTCCATTTGTGGGTTTTATAATTTTTCGGATGTCGAAAACAATCCGCTTCGTAGCGTTCTGTTTTTTCTACCCGCTATGATTTGATCGTGGCAAGTTCCATAGATTGAGTCGCTATTTCAGCCGCAAAGATATAAAATGTCCGTCAGCTAACTAAAATTTATAAAAAAAATACACAAAAAAAACAGTCGACAATAAAGATGAGCATTTACTATCGATGCTTTTTTTTGCATATATATTCAAAAAAATGTTGTATTTTTGCCGCGAAATTGAATTAATATACAAAAAAGCAGAGATGAAAGAGAAACGACAACGGATAATCACGCATATCATAAGCAATGAAATTGTCCGAAATCAGGATGATCTTATCAGATTATTAGCAGAAAAGGGGATTATTGTTACACAGGCAACATTATCACGAGACATGAAGGAGTTGAAAATTGTAAAAAAACGCGATGAAAACAACCTTTATATTTATTCTGTACTCGACGTACCGGTTTCGGTTCGTGTCGAAACGGAAGAAACCAAACTGTTAAATATCGAATTTTCAGGTAATTTGGTTGTCATTAAGACGTGTCCGGGTTATGCGATGGCAGTTGCATCCGAAATCGATAAAAATAATCCTTGTGAAATCGCAGGAACCATTGCCGGTGATGATACCATCTTGGTTATTCCCCGCGAAGGTTTTTCGCGCGAGCAAGTTTCGCTTGCATTGTCGCTTTATATATAATAATATCTTGATTATAAGTTTATAAAAATGAAAAGTAAAAAAGACGTCGAAATGAAGGATGTCGATGTGATGGTTGCCGACGATAGTCACGAAAAATATGTAGATATCATTTTGGAAACAATCGAAAGCGCCGCTAAGGTAAGAGGTACCGGTATTGCAAAACGTTCGCCCGAATATATGAAATTAAAAATGAAAGAAGGTAAGGCGATTATCGCACTGCTTGGCGATCAATTTACAGGTTTTTCGTATATTGAATCTTGGGGAAACAAACAATTCGTCGCAACATCGGGTTTGATTGTCGTGGAAGAATTTCGAAACCGGGGAATCGCCAAGCGTATCAAGCACGCCGCGTTCCAATTGGCTCGCTTACGATGGCCGAAGGCTAAGATTTTCAGCCTTACATCGGGAAGTGCCGTACTTAAAATGAATACCGAATTGGGGTATCTACCTGTGACATTTTCCGAATTAACCGATGACGAAGCCTTTTGGAGGGGCTGTAATGGTTGCATTAATGTAGATGTATTGGAACGTACAAAACGAAGATACTGCATTTGTACCGCAATGCTTTTCGACCCGAACGACCCCCGTTGTCTCAAACTCGAAAAAATGCACAAAACGATCAAACCTAAATAATAATCTATTGAATATCAAATATGAAAAAGAAAGTGGTTGTAGCTTTTAGCGGAGGATTGGACACCTCGTTTTGCGCCAAGTACCTGTCTGCCGATTTAGGATATGATGTATATACGGTCGTGGCTAATACGGGCGGGTTTACGCAGGAAGATTTGAAAAACATTGAAGCGCGCGCATATAAATTAGGCGCCGTCAAACATGTCGGAATCGACATCACACAGGATTATTATGCCAAGAGTATCAAATACATGATTTTCGGGAATGTGCTTCGCAACGGGACATATCCCATTTCCGTCAGTTCGGAGCGTATTTTTCAGGCGATTGCAGTGATCAACTATGCACGTGAAATCGGTGCCGATGCCGTCGCACATGGCAGCACAGGCGCCGGAAACGATCAGGTGCGCTTCGACCTTACGTTTGACGTACTTTCACCGGGTATTGAAATTATCACACCCACGCGCGACCTGGCTTTAACCCGTGATGATGAAATCAATTACCTCAAAAATCATGGATACGAAGCCGACTTCACCAAAATGGTCTATTCAATCAATAAAGGTCTCTGGGGCACAAGTATCGGAGGAAAAGAAACATTAAAATCGAATCAGACGCTTCCTGAAGAAGCCTATCCCTCGCAACTCAAAAAAGACGGGAAAGAAATACTTACGATTGATTTTGAAAAAGGCGAAATATCGGCTGTTAACGGGCAGGTATATACGGATAAAGTGAAAGCCATTCAAAAGATTGAAGAATTGGCATCGGCGTATGCAATTGGTCGCGACATGCACATTGGCGACACGATTATCGGTATCAAGGGACGTGTCGGCTTCGAAGCTGCCGGACCGCTTGTCATGATCAATGCACACAAGATGCTTGAGAAACATACACTTAGCAAATGGCAGCAATACTGGAAAGACCAGGTTGGCAATTGGTACGGCATGTTTCTACACGAAGCCCAATATTTAGATCCGGTCATGCGTGATATCGAAGCGATGCTGGAAAGTTCGCAACGCAATGTATCAGGGAGGGTTATCGTTGAGCTTAAACCGTATCATTATACATTGGTCGGTGTCGAAAGCGATTTCGATTTGATGAAAACCGATTTTGGCGAATATGGTGAAATGAACAAAGCCTGGACTGCCGGCGATGCCAAAGGATTTACTAAAATCTATTCCATACCGAGCAAGATTTATCATATCAATCAGGCTAAAAATAACAAGAAATGATACGCACAGGGATTATAGGTGGCGCCGGATATACGGCCGGAGAGTTGATTCGTTTGCTAATCAATCATCCCTGCGCGGAAATTGTGTTTGTCCACAGCAATAGTAATGCCGGAAACAAAATAACAGACGTACATTCGGGATTGTACGGTGAAACGGATTTGGTGTTTACAGACCAACTTTTTTTGGACGATATAGATTTGCTGTATTTCTGTACGGCTCATGGTGATACCCGAAAATTTCTGGATAGCCGGTCAATACCTGATTCGGTCAAAATAATCGACCTCAGTACCGATTACCGGATTGCCGGACAGGACAATCCCTTTATCTACGGCTTGCCGGAATTAAACCGCGAAGCAATCTGCTCAGCACGGTACGTAGCCAATCCGGGATGCTTTGCTACCGGAATTCAATCGGCTTTACTTCCATTGGCAGTTCATTCGCTTTTAAACCATGATATTCACGTGAATGCGATAACCGGTTCAACAGGCGCCGGCATTAAACCTTCGGAAACATCGCATTTCAGTTGGCGAAATAACAATGTTTCCATCTACAAACCTTTTACACATCAGCATCTAAGCGAAATCAAACAAAGTCTGACCCAATTGCAACCCGATATGCCCGGCGAAATCCTGTTTATTCCGGTACGTGGCAATTTCAGCCGCGGTATATTCTCGACAGTATATACTGAATGTAATGAAAGCCAGGAGGATATTATACGTATTTATCAGACCCATTACAAGAATCATCCTTTTACATTCGTTACCGATCATAACCCGGACTTAAAACAGGTGGTCAACACTAACAAATGTTTGGTTCATCTGCAAAAACATGGCGATATCCTTTTAATCACTTCGGTGATTGACAATCTGTTAAAAGGAGCCAGCGGCCAGGCCGTTCACAACATGAACCTGATGTTTAATCTGGAAGAAACAGCCGGTTTGCATTTGAAATCGAGCGGGTTTTGAAGGTAGTGTTAACGAATTTAATTCACATGAAATTTGGGTTAGTCTGATTAATAATCATTATCTTTGCAAATCAATTAATTGAATATGATGTTTGAGCTAACCTTTAAGAATATCGACGACATTATGCTCACTGTGTTGGATTTGCCGGGCGGAACGTTTACCTGCGCTGGCTTAAAAGCCGTTTTGCTGTTTTTTGAAAAAGGAAGCCCCACACAAAAGGTTTGGTTTTATCAGTTGAATTTAGACCGTAATCTGGATAAAACCAATCCGCTCAACGAAAACGATTTAGCTGATTTTTTAGAAAAACAGAATACTTTTGCTGAATGCAGCATGGATTACGACCGACATTCGCCCACCACGAAAGATTTTTTACGCATTGGAGCAAAACAAGTTTTATTTTGCTATTTCGGGGCAAACCGCCGCCGAAATCATCTATACGAAAGCCTACCGAAATGTCGAAAATATGGGATTAATCCCCCTGTCAGTACAGAGAAATTGTTTGAAGCATGAAAGAGAGTGATAAATACGACAAAAAGTCGCTCAAATTAGTGACGGGCAAAACTGCCGGTTGGGACGAATTAGCAAAAGATTGTGTTGCTTTAGCCAATCTCAGAGGCGGGATAATTGATATTGGTATAGAAAATCAGGCGAATTTACCTGACAATAATCAAATCATTCCCGAAGAATTGCCTGCAAAAATCCAAAAACGTATCTCCGAACTTACGAATAATGTTGGCGTGATTGCCGAAATAAAAACTGCGGACAATGGCGGACAATTTGTTCGGGTGCAAATTTTAAATTCAGCCTCTACAAGTGCCTCTACCACCGATGGAAAGTATTATTATCGCTCGGCAGATACTACGGCGCCTCTTTTGCCCGATGAACTTTCCCGACTTTTCACCGATAAACCTGCGTTTATTTGGGAAACAAAACCGGTAAAAAGTGTTCCAAATAACAGTTGCGACGAGCACAAATTGGCACAATTCATTCACGCGATTCACCATTCCGACCGTGTATCAAGTTTCGTGAAGGAAAAAACGCCTGCTGAACTGTTGGAGCATTATTTAATGGCTGATGGCGATTTTCTTACCAATCTGGGCGTACTATGGGTGGGCAAGCGAAACGATCGGGCAAAACTGGCGTATGCGCCTGTTGTTCAATTCTTAAAATTCGACGAGGAAGAAAATCGCGTAAACAAAATTGTATGGGACGACTATTCGCTCAACCCTGCTGAACTATTGGAAGCCGTTTGGACACAAATTCCCGACTGGAAAGAAGGCATTGAGGTGGCTGATGGGTTATTTCGCAAATTTATCGCCAATTATCCTGAAAAAGTTGTGCGAGAGCTATTCACGAATGCTTTGGTGCACAGACCTTATACTACGCGAGGCGATGTTTTTATCAATCTCTATCCCGATCGTTTGGAAATACGCAACCCGGGCTTGCTGCCTCTTGGCGTTACACCTCAAAATATTCTACACAAATCTGTCAGGCGAAACGAGAAACTTTCGCAGGTTTTCTACGATTTATTATTAATGGAGCGTGAAGGCTCAGGCTATGACGCAGTTTATGAAGAATTATTGACGAATGGGAAACGAATACCACAAACCATTGCAGGTGATGATAGTGTGAAGGTGATTGTAAAAAAACAAATAGCAAAGCCTGAAATCATTTCTTTTATCTATCGGATTAATTCAGAATATCAACTTCGTCAAAAAGAAATGATTACTTTGGGAATTTTGGCGCAACATCAATCTTGCTCTGCCACTGAGCTATCAAGCATTTTAAATCAAAACGATGAAACGGGGTTAAGGAACTGGCTTGGCAGGCTACTTGATTTAGGATTAGTGGAAAAAACAGGCAAAGGTAAAGGAACTCAATACTCGGTAAGCTCGGAATTGATTCGGAAAATCAACTTTAAACGTAAAACGAGTTTGAAAAATATTGAAGACCATCGTCTGGAGGAGTTAATACGCAAAGATGTAACCGCCTATCCGAATAGTGGTTTCAGTGAAATACATCAACGTATTGGTGAGGAAATAAATCTTTATAAAGTTCGGAGATTTTTAAAATTGATGGTTGAAAAAGGAGATTTACTTATGAATGGAGAAAAAAGAGGCGCTAAATATTTTATTAAGCAAAACCTGTAAGAAAACGATTAAAAACTTAATATAAAATGCTTAATATATGCTTAATAATATTATATTCAATTTGTATTCAATGCATTATATTAGCGAAAAGCCTGCAAGAAAACGAGCAAAAACTAAATATATGCATTAATTAAAAAAGTGAGACAGCAATGAACGTACAGCAACTTATCGAACTCATCAACGATCTGGTAACGCAATCGCACGAAAGCGAATGGTTCGAGTTAAGCAAAACTTCCATTCTGCCGAAGAGATTGGTGAGCGGTTGTCGGCGTTAAGCAATGGGGCTTGTATTCTCAATCAGCCTTTCGGGTATTTGGTGTTTGGGATTGAAGATAAAACGCCGCGTGTGGAGTATATGGATTGATGAAGCCGCCGAAATCAGGAAAAGGTTTTTACAGGTAGATTTGAAGTCGGTAAAGGGCTTGTTTTGGAAAATGATTATTATTAAGGTAAAATTTACATTATATTTATTTTATTATGAGCGAAAAGACATTTTTTCTTTATGATTTGCATCTGCATAGGTCTGCAAGTCAAAGTGCACAGGATTTGGTCGATAAAGCTGCGGCAGGCGGTTTTAAAAGTTTCGGAATACTACAACCCGTCTCGGCAAGGGGAATTAAAACCGACGACGACCTGCAGAAATTTATCAATGAAGTGAAAGACTACCCTTGCTACATGGGATTGCAGACGGCAACTCCCGGGTGGAGTAAGGTTTTTTCAAAGGAGCTGATAGACCAGATGGACTATATCGTCATGGATCCGCAATATATGCCCAACGGCAATAAGTATGGCGACCTGATGGAAGTGTGGGATTTCAACTGCTATATAGACGACCCTGAAGACTTCATGAAGCGCAATGTGGAATGGTATCTGAAAATACTGAACAACGCAGATGACCCACTCGACATTTTCAGTTGGCCATTGTTTTTACCGCCAAGTATCCAGCGGGAGTATTACATGTTATGGACTCAAGAACGTATGGAACAAATCGTCGAAGCTGCCCGAAAGAATCATATAGCATTGGAGATAAACGATCTGGGTCATACGCCACATGCCGGGTTTATTCTGATGGCCAAGAAAGCCGGCGTGAAATTCACTTTCGGATCGGACACCGGCGATCGCCGCTCTTTCCGTTTAGATTATTGTAAAGAAGTTGCAACGTTGTGTAATCTTACTGAAGACGATTTCTTTGTTCCGGTACGTAAACCCAGAAAATAAATCATACAGAAAAATACAGAACCAATGAAAAGAAAAGAATTCATAAAAAGCGCCGGTATTATGCTGGCTAGCGGAGTGGTAACGGGCTTCGGAAATGTAGAAGAATCAAAGGCTGTCAAGCAACCGTCAGTTATGCCAACTGCGGAAGCAAAGCCCTTTCCTATTTACGATTTACATGTTCACCTTTCTCCAACGCAAACAGCCCAACAAGTAGTGGAAAAAGCGGAAAAGAATGGCATACAAATGTTTGGTCTGATAATAAATCCCGGAAGGAGTGAAGATAGGGGAAGGAATGATGATAGCCTGCTTCGATTCATCAATGAAGTAAAAGACTTACCCTGTTATATGGGTCTGCAACCCATGGAGATGGGCTGGAGCGCTTATCTGTCGAAAGAATTGATTGAAAAAGCGGATTATATTATCATGGATCCGCAGACCATCCGTAACAGCAACAAATACGGAGATACATCCAATGCATGGAGATATGACTGCTATATTCCTGATACAGAGGAGTTCATGAAGATAAACGTGGAGCACTACCTGAAGGTTATCAATAATCCTGAACCTTTGAACATTTTCGGATGGCCATTATATCTTCCACCGGCCATTGCCCCCCTCTACCTCCGGCTGTGGACCAAAGAGCGTATGGAGCAGATCATTGAAGCGGCACGGAACCGTGGCATTGCTTTCGAAATAAATGACTTGGCTCGTACCCCTCATACCGAATTCATTCTGATGGCTAAGAAAGCCGGCGTGAAATTTGTTTTCGGATCGGATACCCGCGACCACCGCACCTTCCGTTTAGACTACTGCAAACAGGTTGCAAGTCTGTGCGGACTGACCGAAGACGACTTCTACATACCGGTTCGTAAAAAAAGGTAAAATGTCAAATCAATTCAAAATAATGATAAACATAAATCAAAACGAAAGCGAACAAACGACCGGCAATGAACAACTCATTGCATACTGCGGTCTTTATTGTAAAGCTTGCCCTGCATTTACGTCCGGTAAATGCGAAGGTTGCAGGGGTAATTCAACGAAATGCGCTGTTTTATATAAACAATGTAAGGTAAGGCCGTGTTGCATCGAAAACGGCTATTTTACCTGTGCCGATTGTACGATATATGCATCAGTAAAAGAGTGTAAAAAATACAATCCGCTGTTACTCA
>JAIRJR010000024.1 GCA_031260575.1 Tannerella sp. | reverse complement strand
AAACGCAAGGTCAAGATGTTTAACGAAGGTGAGATAGCAGTCTTCGACGATTGTGGCGTCAATTCCGTACTTTACGGAGATATTCTGGCAGGACCCCGCATGCCCGCCCTGATGTATCTGACATGGTACAAAGACGAACCAACAAGGGCGGAAGCCTGGAAGAAATTCGGTTCCCATCCCGAATGGCGCCGAATGTCGAAACTTCCGGAATACGCCAATACGGCTACGAACAATACGAGTACCTTCTTGTCGCCGTTGGCCTATTCACAGATATAAATATCAGATTATATTTTTCAAAAGTAATTCCATCAATTTGTTTTGCGTTTCCAACAGAGTTGCTATCTTTTCCTGATTTGAAGATAACAATTCCAACACATTTTCCGGAAAATGGTTATGGATGGCGGTTTGGCTTTGAAAATTGTCAATCGAATTGTCGTTGTTATTTTGATCAATACCGTCATCAACAAGGAAATCATTGATATCAACATCCAATACTTTGGCAATGCGATTTAGCATAATTGCATTTGGGATGCTTTTATCCGATTCTATACTCGAAATAACACTTTGACTGACTTCGACTTTTTCGGCCAACATCCTTTGTGATAGATGTTTACTGTCTCTGTATTTCCGCACGCGTATTCCTATGCTCATTTTACCAATATTTTGGTCAAAGATAACAATATTTCGTTGACACATCCAAAATATTTGTTATATATTTGCGCGTAAGATAAATATTAGGCAATAGAATTGATAAAATGAATCAAGCATCAAATATATTTACCTTTATGTTAGGTTTATTGGACGTAAAACACACAAGTTCGTTTTCCGACCCATACTTCAACGAACATCCGCATAAATACAATTTGTTCGGACTGTCTAAGATGCTGTTCGACTATGGTATTAACAATGTAGCTACACGTATTCCTGATAAAGAAAAAAACATTACAGAAATCCAAATGCCTTTCATTGCCCAATTCGGAGGCGACTTCATTGTTGTTCATAAAATTGAATCTGACAAGGTTACTTTTTTTTGGAAAGGTATTCATCATGTTTTACCTGTTGCCAAGTTCATAAATTCATGGACAGGTGTTGTACTTTTAGCCGAATCATCAGTGAAATCGATTGAGCCGGACTATCAAGAACACCGAAAAGCGGAGCTACTAACTCATCTGAAGCAAATAATCCTCTTCTGCGCCTGTATATTGATAGCCGTTTTCGCGTACATTAACAATAGTTATCATACAAATCCGGGCATATCCCTTCTTCTATTTATCAATTTAACAGGTCTGTATATCAGTTTTCAATTGTTCCTGAAGCAAATACACATCCAAAGCCGGTATGCCGACAAAATATGCTCGTTGTTTAAGCAAAAGGATTGCAACAACGTTTTGGAATCAAAAGCCGCGAAACTATTCGGAATGATCAGTTGGAGCGAAATCGGATCCGGCTATTTCCTGACCAATATTATATTGCTCCTGGTTTTCCCAACTTCAATTACTGCGATTGCATTGCTCAATATCCTCGCACTTCCTTTCACGTTATGGAGCGTCTGGTATCAGCAAGCCAAAGCCGGACAATGGTGCGTCTTATGTCTGATTGTAGTCACTTCCTTGTGGGCAATCTTTACCATTAACATTATTTTTGGTTATATCCATATACCGTACCTCTTTGTTCATTGTCAATTGTCAATTGTCAATTGTCAATTAGTAATAACAGCCTGCTGTTATTGTGTCTCGGTTTTGGGTATTAACATGCTTGCCCCAAAGCTCAATACAGATAAGAAAATCCAGTCGCTTCAGCAATCCCTAAACAGTATAAAGGCTGACGAAACTGTTTTTAAAACGTTATTGAAAAAACAACCCTATTTTGAAACAAACATTACCGATTCAATCATTCGCTTTGGCAATCCGGATAGCAAACTTCGCTTAACTGTTCTCACCAATCCTTATTGCAATCCCTGTGCAAATATGCATGAAAGGATTGATGAATTATTGTCGAGCGTAAACAATGAGATCAGCGTTCAATATATCCTATCATCCTTTGGAGAAAACTTAAAATCAACGAACAGATATTTGATTGCAGCATGTTTGGCTACCACTGCCGGTTCTGAAATGCAGATTTTCAGCGATTGGTTTGAAAAAGGGAAAGAGTTAAAGGATGACTATTTCAAAAGTTTTTCTTTGGATATGGCTAATCCGGAAATTGATATCGAGATGCAGAAACATGAAACATGGATAAAGAAAACCCAAATACGGGCTACTCCCACTGTACTTGTGAACGGCTACCAATTGCCCGATAGCTACAAAATTGAAGATTTACAGCATTTTACGGATTTGGATTTTTAAAAAGATTATATATCAGAGTTTTTTATTAATTATAAACAATTTTAATTTATTTACTATGAGAGCATTAAAGAGATTTACGGTAGAAAGTGTGTCTGAAAGTTTTTCGGACAGTGAGATGAAGGGCCTGATAGGCGGAAAAGAAGAAAGAGGGTGCGTTTATTGTTATTGTCCTTCGGATAATTGGATGTATTACGTAGATTCATGTGGTACTTGCGATTCTTTTTGCTCTAATAATTGGTGTACCCCTTGCTTTTAAGATGAAGTTTATCTGTCAATCATACAATAGTACTTTGACAGGTGTAGGTATGTCGGGTAAATTGATACACTTGCAGGGAGTGAGTCCCTGCACACGCCAAACAGGAATTTTGATTGATTGACGTTTCCCGCCGAAAGTGAATGAATTTTCCCAAGAGGTCATGTAGGATGCGTTTGCAACGCTGTCAATACAATGCGTTCAGATGCGCCTGCATAGACTGTATGGTGGTGCGAAAGGAAAGGGGAGTATACCCCTTTCCAGCACAACTGAAACAAGGTAATAGGCAGATTATTAAATTAGTATACATGAGTAATTGTTTTTACATGAAACGAAGTACAACCCTGATTGCGAATAGGATTTTGTTGTTTTTGATGGTCTTAATCTTTTCGGGCTGCAAAAAAAAAGATCAATTTCCTCTGAATGTAATTTCGGTGGTAACCGAAGTTGGAAATTACAAAATCCTTAATTTAAGTGATTATGCAACGGAAATCAGGTATGTACCATTGGAGACAAGTGATTTGTCTCTGATTACATATATTGAGGATATTTGCTGTGAGAATGAAAAAATATTCATTTACTCTTCTTTTTTCGGGAAATCCGACTGTCTGTTATTTGATAACAATGGTAAGTTTTGCAGTAAAATCGGACAACGTGGACAAGGTCCGGATGATTATCTTAATTTAACTAATAGATTGATATTCAAAAACTTTATCTATCTTATAGATTCCCATAAAATATTAGTCTATGATTTGAATTGCAATTTGATTGAAAACCGCAATTTGCAGTCAGATAGCAGTATACCTTTGGAATATCGGGGAGAGAATACAACGGGAAAATCAGTTCCATTGACAAAGGATAAATATGTTATAATGAAAAATACATTATATGGATATTATCCGAATGCAATGCTTATTGAATTTGATCAGTCCAATGCTAAACTCATCAAAGAATACCCGAATTATGTAAAAGTAGATAAAAAACCACCTGGAATATATGGTGAAGAACAAGGCATCATGTATCATTTTCAAGATGAGGTGAGGTTTTACAGAGCAATAAACGATACGATTTTCTCAATTAGCCAAAACACAGAAATTAAGGATGCTTTCATTTTTGATTTGGGGAAATACAAAACTCCCCTTGCTTTAACACGTGAGGACAATTTAGTACGGCTAACGGAAAGCAAGTTTATCCAACCCCTTAAGATTATTGAATCAAATACCTATTTATTTGTTAATATTAATTTTGGCATTCATACTCCTGAACCTTATGTATCAATCAATAGACTGGGAAATCCCATGCAAAATGCCAATGTATATGGCATCTTTGACAAACTCACCGGCAAGCTCACTTTAATGCGTCAACCTATAAAAGGCAAATTGGGTTTTAAGAACGACATTGACAATGGCCCGGTTATCTGGCCGCATTATATTTCCACAAATAATGAATTGGTTACTTATATTTCTGTTACGGAATTTATGGAATATTACAAGAAAATAGACAATCCATCGCCTCAACTGACAGCAGTAGCCAATCAAATCGATATGGATGATAACCAAATTGTAATTATCGCAAAATTAAAGGAATAATGGTA
>JAIRJR010000003.1 GCA_031260575.1 Tannerella sp. | reverse complement strand
TTTTTTTGTTTTATTGATTTTTCGTAATTGTATAAAAAATTTTCCATACTTTTGTAGGTGATTTAAATTGGTAATAAATTGGTGAATACTAAATTTAAATTGAAAGTCGGACAATATGACGGTATTATCCGGCTTTGTTTTTTTGTTTCTTTTATTTTTCCATAGGCATTTTGTTGTTTTAAGGTTTGACACGCACTGTATATTCTTTCTCTGATGTTTGCTGAATTTCGATCGATGCTGTCTTTTCCAATGTATTTAATACATCCTGAATGTTTTCTTTCAAATCCAATTTACCGCTACAGCTTAACTTTCTGATCTCCTCATTCCAATTGAATTGTACGCCATAATGGTTCGATAATTTAGAAAGAATCGTTCCAAGGTCTTGACGAACAAATGGATAATAGCCTTCTTTCCAGGCTATATAATCTGATACATCGACGATAGATGTATAAAAATCATGCTTTTCCGCATTATAAGAAAATAGTTGGTTGGGCATCAGAATTTCTTTTTGGACACCGTCTTGATGTATTTCGACTTTGCCGCTGACAAGTACTACCTGCATATCCGACATATTGGCATAGGCGGATATATTGAATCGGGTGCCGAGAACTTTCACATCCAACTTGCCTGTATGGACAATAAATGGCCTTTCAGGATCAGGACTTACATCTAAGAAAATTTCGCCATCGATAAAGATTTCCCGTTTGTCCGCTGCAAAATCGACCGGATAGACTAATTTGGAGCCGGAATTGACCCATACCTGAGTGCCATCATTCAAAGTAAGTATGGATCGCTTTCCAGCCGGCACATGTAATTGATTATAAACGGTTTCTCCTGCTATAGCATAGTCGTCGACTTCAATATTGGCTGTTTTATTGATATTTACCCACCCTTCTTTTTTGTATTCCAATTGGGTTTCTTTGCCTTCAATGGTTATTTTTTGTTTGTTTGAAAGAATTAACCGGACATGGTCGGAAGATTCGCCGGATGACCCGAAGCTTTGCATAACGCCGGCATAATCGGCAATTACAGGTTGAGGAGAGGAAAATATATACCAGCCGGCTAAGATTAGCAGACAAATTGAAGCGGCAACGCTTCCGCTCCAAATCAGCAGTCTTACCGATCGTCGGTCATAGTATCTGTTTTGATCGTCAATCCGGTACCAGAGTTTCTTTTGCGAAGATGCAGACAATGTTTGCATGTCGGCATCTTTCTTGAGGCGGCTCATAAAATATTGCAGTATATGATCCAATTGTTCCAAGTGAGTCAATTTATTTTTCGTTGATTATAATACGAGGAGTAATCAAGCCTACTTTTATACTCACTAATAATTGACTTTTTTTTACTAAAATGTTTCGAAAAATCAAAATATTTTGATTTTTCGAAACATAAAGATGAAATGGTTTAATTTACCAATCAAGTCTGATCAAAGAAACACCTTGCCCGGGTAATTCAAATTCAATCTGTAACCCGTTGTTTGAGACATTTACATATTCAGGCGAGGCGTACATTTCAAGTCGACCGCTCCGTTCAAGCTGCTCAATCTGTTCTTTTGTCGGATTTTGGGGTCTGCCCATCGCTTTCCATACTTCATACGAGTTACTGAATTTGTTGTCTATTCGGTAATGCGTAAGTAGTACTCGACGCCCCGGAATAGAGGGAATCTCCCTGATCCTCAATGTTACTTGTGCAGGGTTGACCGGAAGGTCGTCGTCGTGATAGTTCCAAACCATTACAGCTGCTGTCCTTTCGTCAGCGCTGATACTGGCTAAACTGTTGATATCTGAGGCAGTGCGGACGCTGTTTTGGATCATCTCTTCGGCCGTTATCGGAGCAGAAGAAGTTGTTTCGGCAAGTTCGCCTTTCATCATGCCAAACATGCGGAAGACATTGAGCACAGGCTTATTGACTCCATTGGTGGAAAGGTCGCGGAAGCCGGCAAACCATTTTTGATCCTCAAATTCAAACGACCACGATACCGCGCCAAGGAAATTAATTTTCCACTTTCGCGCCAGTTCATACTTTCGCGCAAAAGAGGCCGCTGTGTAGCTTGAATACATGGTGCCGTTGCGGTAGGCATTTTGAGGATGGTAATCTTCCGAACAGGCCGCGCAGCCTTCGGGATCGGATTCGCCGATGACAATCGGAAGATGCTTCAGCGTTGGAAAGTCGGCTACTGCCTCAAAACCCATAGAAATATTTCGTAACTGTGCGCCAACATTCATCCTGACATGGCCATCAACAACCCGCGGAGCGCCTTTTGCATGAAAACTGATATAGTCAAGCGGAGAACCTTTTTGTCCGGTTGCATAATTTGTGCCTTCTGTTACATGTGTTAAGAACTTGCGAAGGTATTCATTAGCGCTCCGGCTGCTCGGATCAGTCGTATGCGGGCCTCCGATCCGCGCCGTTGGAAGCGCCTTTTTAAGACCATCGGCAGCATAGTCGTACATTTTACAATACTCCTCGAATGTTCCTGAAAAATAACCGATATTAGGTTCATTCCAAACTTCCCACCACCATGATTCAACTTCGCTTTGTCCATATCGCTCGATACTGTGTTTAACCCACCGGTATACAAGTTCACGCCACTTGTCGTAGTCTTTCGGGGGAAATGTCCATCCGCGATAGATCTCGTTGTATGGAGTGGTGGGAGTCCAATAATGACGATAAGGCTGAGGGTTTGTCGACAATGCCTCAGGCATAAAACCAATCTGCATCAGCGGTTTCATTC
>JAIRJR010000253.1 GCA_031260575.1 Tannerella sp. | reverse complement strand
AAACCAAATACCTGAATCAAATGGCAAGAGAGGTGAAAACAGATTTTGTGGGGATTTGGGATGGAGACGTTATCGTAGAATATGAACAAATTCTTGATGCCCTGCATCATTTACGGCACCACCTTTGTGATATTGCCTATCCTTTCGATGGGGATTGCTGTGACATATCCGATCTGTTGCGCAATCATTACGTTGTTCACCGTGATTTGGAGTTTTTGAAAGCTAACCGAGGCAAGATGCAATTGATGTATAACGTTGAAGGGGTCATCGGAGCTTTGGGCGGAGGTATCTTTGCTAAGACAGAAAAATATCGCCTCTCCGGAATGGAGAATGAAGCGTTTTACGGCTGGGGTTTGGAAGACGGTGAAAGGCATTACCGATGGTTGAGTCTTGATTTTAAAATTTATCGCAGCAAGGGCTGTCTTTTCCACTTAACCCACACAAGGGATTCCAATTGGATATCAAGTTCCAAATCACACCACGAAAAAGCCAGACATGATATGAATGAAATTGTAAATTATACAAAAGAAGAACTATATGCACAATTTGCGAATAAATAAGATCTAAATCGCGTTGATATCCAATCCGTGTGTTACTGGTGTCATGTCAATCCTTACATAACAGGAAAAGACTTTGCGCTGATTTTTCCAGCAATTCTTTCATCTCAATGGATGAAAATACCTGAAATGATAGCCGGGCATGAGTTCGGGATGAAAAATGGTGGCCAGTTCGCGCAGTAAATAATCCGGATGAAAGGGCGTTTCTTCGTAAAAGAGTGAAGTGTTGGTATTACAGCCAAATACACGCTGTGCCTTGAAGGCATCAAAATGTGAATAAAGCGTGTATTCTGATTCTAAGAATTGGTATGTCATTTCAGTAGACCGGCTGTAGTTGAACAGCCAAAATCCGGCATGTATGGCTTTGTCCAATACCGTTTCAAAATTCAGGGGTGCGCCTCCCGACCCCGGTAGATAACTGAAAACATAATCGGCGCCGGCATCGTGATAGAGTTGTGCCATATAACTCCGACCCGAAGGAACATACCAGGTAGAACCGTACCGCTTTTCGGTAAATAGGGTCGGGCGGTGTGAAATATTTGCCAGTGTGTTTTTGATTTCCAAATATCGGGTTTCTGTTTCCGGAAAGAGGGAATCGGCTAATGTAGACTTGCCGGTGAACAAGCCCAGGAAACGGATCCATTCAGCCCTGCCGAGAGGCGTTGTTTCCATATAGTCGGCACATTCGATCACCGGAATACCTGTCTTTTCGACTGAGCCGTATCCGGCATTTTGGAAGGGGGAGGCAATCAAGACCTCAACTCCCTGTTCGATCATCTTTTCCGCATTGGGCGAAACGGATTCGCCCATATCTGCAATCAGCCCGTCGGCCAATCGTGAGCGGATGGCCGGGTTGATGACGAAGCGAGGTTCGCATATCCCAATCACATCATTGATTACGCCCAACTCCTCCAATACGGCACAATGTACGGCTGTAGTCACTGCCATTTTCCGGATAGGGACAAGTATCAGTGTTCCGGCAGGCAGGTAGGCCGGACGCACTTTATTCCTGTCTATCAGCACGTAGCGTTGCAAATTGCGCCGAGGATTCCAAGGGTCGCGTACCTCAATAATCGTATAATCCGGATAACAAACTACCTTGAATCCTTCGGCATAACGCAACACATATTCTACACCCTGTGTTTCTCCCGGAAAAGAAGAAGGTGTTTTATTAAGGTTTTTTACCACAAAGAATACAAGGAACGTACCAAGGACGCAAAGAAAAAATGCAAAAAAAATATTTCTTTGTTTTCTTTGTGAACTCCACTTTTGCACTTCGTGATTCATATTGCGGATACTTGTCATTTCTGATTTACCGTTTAATTTTGATCACTTTCATCGGATTTAGCCCTGCTTCAAATTTTCCTGCAAATCGATGGGATGAGTCGAAAATATACACATCGCCATCATTGAGATAATCGGAAGCAGTGATGTAAACATCGCCCGTGACGGCATCCGAACTGATTTGAAAAGGATTGTCGATCCGGGTGTCGCCGGTAAACCGGTTGGATAAGACTTTATTACCGGTCATATCGTAAGCATAATATACAACGGTCTGATTCCAGTTTTCATCGTATAGCGAATAGATGGTATATAATGTATTGCCTGTGGCGGTCAGATAGGTTCCGTTAAAATCCGGTAAAACCGATACGACACCTGTATTTGCATGTATCTTTTGCAGCGTGTTGGGAACATCCATGTAATTGCCGAAGGATACGACATAAATGTTGCCATTGTGATCGGCTACCAACTCACTTGGATTGATCACGACCTCAATTTTTCTCTCTTCCTTAAAAGTTGCTATATCCACTACCGAAACGGTTCGATCATATCCTGTTTCCGTATTAAAATCAAGCCCCCCGGAATTAGCGACAAATATTTTTCCATTTGCGACAGCCAATTGTTCAGGATTGCGTCCTACTGCGGTTTTGGCTTCCACTTCCAACGAAGCAGTATCAATACGCGCTACAAACCCGTTGAAATACGTAACATATACTTTTCCGCCGTAGGCATATAAGCTACGCGGTTTTCCTTCTGTTTTGATCTGTTTGATGGATTTGGCTTCAAGGTCGGTCACTTCAATGGTGGATTCGCCAAACATGGCAATAAATAATTTATTTCCATACACAATGAGATCCTGTCCGGTATCACCCAGACGTCGACCGTTTTGAGTCTCGAAAAAACGTTGGGTCACCTTTCTTGCTTCCACATCATACAACGTTAGGCTTGCGTTGTTGCTGCCATCTTTCCCGCAATTCAACACATAAATATACTCGGCAGGAATGATGATTTCTACCGGCTCATCCACTTTGTTACAACCCGGTAAAAATGCACATGCCATAACCACCCATAAAGTCATCTGATAAAATTGTTTCCTGTTCATAATCATTATATCTAAAAATTATTAATTGAATAAAGTCAGACTCAACCTCCAAGCACGACCGGGCATCGGATAATACTGAATCACATCGTACTGTGTATCGGCAAGATTCAAAATTTCGCCTTGTATTCGCACCGAAAAGTGTTTCGTATTGAAAGTCCGGTTCATCTGAATACTTTGTTCCGTGTAAGCGTTCAAGCGGTTTGCTTTTGTGTTTTGGGGCAAAGCGTAACGCTCGCTAACGGTTGTCAGGATATACGAAACATTCACCCATGGCGTTTCAAAAGCGACCGATCCATTACCTGAGTTACGCGGCGTATAAGGAATCTGGTTTCTATAATTTTTTGCTTCGGGATGGGTGATGTCAATGGCGTGCTGAAAGGTATTATTTCCCGAAAGTGTCATATTTATTTTTGTGTGTAACGGTATTTCCGTTGCGATATTGATGTCTACGCCTTTGATTTCGACCGTACCCATATTCATCATCCGCCAGATATATAAAGTCGGCAGTGCGACAATCTTGTCTGAAACCCGATTGTAATATCCATCAATTGAAATGCTTAGATGCCGGAAGATGTGTCCGGCCGTACCGCTCCATGTCAAGCCGGCATTATACTGTTTTGCTTTTTCGGGTTTAAGACCGGCGCTTCCAACGCGCAAATAGTAAAGGTCGGCAAAAGTGGGTACACGGAAAATATCTTTGTACGAAGCCCTTATGCGCAACGCATTGTTTGGATACGGACGCCACGAAAAAGCGACAGCCGGCGAAAGATGTTTGCGATCGGCGGGACGGTCGCCATTCTGTACCCCGTCGGAAATATAGGTGCCAAGCAAACTGCCTGTTGCCGTCAATGCATCTCGTTTGTATTGAACAGCGAAAGCCGTCAATGAAGTGTTCCGGCGCGGTTGTGCTGCATTGACGAAGTTGTTGTTGAGTTTTGTATTGGCATAATCGGTTGTGAGTGAGGCAGACAAACAATTCAAAGGGGTATATAAAACGCCTGCCGAGACATAGTATTCATGTTGTGTATTGTGATCTTCCCGGAATCCTGCAGCGTAATTGTCATCCTTAATCCGATAACGCAACCGGGAATAAGCGTATTTTGCAATAGTTTGAATGGTAAAATGTTCATTTAAACGGTTTTGATACCGTGCCTGGAAAAAGCTGTTATCATTCCAAAGGCGTTCGTTCGATGAAACTGTATAAAAATTGACAGCGCCGGGCAGTCCGCGACCGGAATGAAAAACGTACAACTTCGTTTCGAGGCTTCCGCCGGCTTCACCGAAATCGCCATACATATTTGCCTCGATACGAGCAGTTTCGATATCACTATTTATGCGTTTTTCTCTTGTTTTGATTGTCCCGTTGACTAATGTAAACGGATATTTACTGTCGGCACGCATGTAATCTGCATGAATTGTCGTACTCCACCGGGGCTGCCATTGCCGACTGTAAGTTAAAACGGGATTGAATAGTCCGAATGAGCCTCCTTTCAGTTTCGCAGTCAGAAGCCGGGATTTATCATCAGTGAAACGTGGTTTCAGGGTTTTAATATGTAGTGTTCCCGCTGAAGCATAGACGCGGGC
>JAIRJR010000217.1 GCA_031260575.1 Tannerella sp. | reverse complement strand
CAATGAAAACAAGGTTTCGGGGCAGGATTTAGACGGTGAGTTAAGCAAGGTGACTCCTTTCATCCGGGCATTGAATGAATTTTCAAAAAACATCCCTCAGGAAAAAGTATACCTGCATTTCGACAATACAAGCTATTATCAGGGCGACAATATCTGGTTCAAGTGCTATGTCGTTACTTCCGGACAACATGAGTTAAGCCAGTTGAGCAAAACATTGTATGTTGAACTTTTAAATCCGGGCGGCGAAATCGTTGACAAACGGACATTGAAAATCGAAGACGGACAGTGCCACGGTAATTTTACATTGGGTCAACTGCCGTTTTATTCGGGATTTTACGAAGTGCGCGCTTACACAAAATACATGCTGAATTTTGGTGATGATGTTATTTTCTCCCGGTTATTGCCTGTTTTCAACAAACCCAAAGCAGAAGGCGATTTTGAAGAGAAAAAAATGCTGGGATATGGCAGATACGGGCCATTGGGCAGCTATACAATGAAAAGGGAACCTCCGGTTAGAGAAAAGGCGGTTAACCTGCGTTTCTTCCCCGAAGGAGGCAATCTGATTCAGGGTGTCGCATCGCGTGTCGCCTTTGAAGCTACGGACGCAGCCGGTAACCCGATAGAGGTTACAGGTAGGGTGGTGGATGGCAACCGGCAGGAATTATGTCCAATCAATACCCTGCACGAGGGAAAGGGTATATTTACCTATACACCAGGCGCTCCCGGCAGGCGGAAAGACATAGCCGAAGTAGAATATGCCGGACGAAAATACCGGTTTGATATGCCCGCAGGCTTGCTGCAGGGAGTGGTGATGGAAGTGGATAACCTGTCGCATCCCGACAGTATTGAAATCGTTTTACGGAAAAACATGGATTTACCTGTTGAAATGTATGGTGTTACAATTATAAGCGGCGGTAAACTGCAAAACTATTGCTTTGCCCGGATGGAAGACGCCGAAGTCAGTTTTAAAATGGATAAATCGCGATTGCCTGCGGGCGTTTCCCAAATCGTTTTGTTCAACAGTCGGGGAGAGATTGTTTGCGACCGTTTGATATTTGCCGGAAAGAACGACGACCGGCTGAACATAGCGGCAAAAACCGGCAAGCCGGTTTACAGGCCTTACGAATCAGTGGACATGGAATTATCGGTAACCGACCGGAACGCTAATCCGGTAAATACTACTTTTTCGGTATCGGTGCGCGATGGCGCGAATGAGGTTGAGAACCACCATACGATCCTGACAGATCTTCTGCTGATGTCGGAAATCAAAGGGTATGTCCGCAATCCGTCGTATTATTTTGACCCTGTAGAGACGCAATGCACTGCGTCTCTACATTTGGATTTATTGTTGATGGTGCAGGGCTGGCGGCGATATTCATGGAACCGGATGGCTGGAGTAAAGACGGATCATAATCCGTCTCTACAATTGAAGCATTTGCCCGAACAGGGAATAGAAACGAAAGGACAGATTCTTTATTCTTCTCTTTTTGGCAAACCAAAGCCACAGCCAAACGTTGATGTTGGCTTATTTCTGTTTGATTTGGGAAAAGACGACGAGCAGGGGGCAAGCGCTGTTTCATCCTTTGTGACGGACGAACAGGGACGCTTCTCCTTTGTGTCGGATGTGGAAGGAAGGTGGAACATGATATTGGCTGCTACCGAAAAGGGAAAGGCAAAAAACTACCAGATAGCCTTAGACCGGCTTTTCAGCCCTGCCCCCGGAAGATACCGTTATGTGGACTTGCAGGTAAGCATTGCCGAAAAAACGGTTGCGTACGAAAACGACGAAGAAACATTCGATGATAATCCTGAAGATGATATGGATTCATTTCTTGTTACTTCTCAAGATTCATTATCCAAATTGGGTATTGATAAAAAAATCTTTAATTTACCGGAAGTAACCGTAAAAGCCCGGAGAACAAGGGAACAGGATATTTATCGTAACCGCTCGGAATCGATTGCCTATTATGATGCGGCTTCAGAAATGGATGATATCTATGACAGGGGTAATTTTTTTGTAGGGAATAATATTCACGAAATGTTGATGAATATGAATAATGACTTTAGCATCAGACGTTCCGGAGATTATGAATTCTTAGACTACAAGAGTAAAATGGCGCTGTATGTTGTCAATTATCAGATAGTCACATGGAGTGCATTCGGATATTTCATATATAAGAATGTCAACCTTAATGCCATCAAATCTATTTATATTAACGAAAACACTTCTATTATAGCTCAATATATACACCAGCCTAATTCTCGAGGACCGTCACCAAGGCAAATAGCCTTGGGTTTAAGTTGTGTCGTATTTATTGAAACCCATCCGGAGGGAGAGATTCCTGTTGAGGCTGCTAAAGGCATCCGGAAAACCTGGTTAGAGGGGTATAGCCCTGTAAAAGAATTTTACAGTCCCGACTATTCGCAACTACCTCCCGAACCAAACGATTACCGCCGCACGTTATACTGGAATCCGATGGCAACAACCGACGAGAACGGTATCGTAAAAATACAGTTCTACAACAACAGCAGTTGTACAAATTTCAGTATCAGCGCCGAAACCATTACGCCGCTTGGAGTGATTGGAGTTTTTTTCGATTAATCGCTTCTTTGTCTGTGAGGATCAGGATAGCAGAGTTTATGGGTCCGGCACTATCTTTAAACGACTGTTTAATATTGATTTTCGTTCCTTCCTTGTACAAATCACTAATCTCAACGCCAAAAAATTCTGCCAAAAATGGAATATGTGAGCTTTTTATACTTTGAGTACCATCTTCCCAAGCGGCATATGTGCGTCTATCTACATTCAGGCTATCTGCAACATATTGTTGCGAAATTTTTTTAGCCATTCTTAATTTCTTAATTGTATCTCCTACTGCCATAATACGATATTTAACGCTACAAATTGCTTGGGTTTGAAGTAGCCATATGAGTTTCAGATTGTAGAAGGCTTTGCTGGTCATATGTTTTGGAAGAAAGGAACACTGATTTATCGGAATCAGTTTGAAGCGATGTTCTACCATTTGGTAGAATTCAAACGCAAATATGCTGAGCCTTTTAACTTAAATCGGAAAATTCCGGATGAATTCCGGATCGGAAAAAAAAAGATATACCAAACAAAAAAACGATGAATTTTTATATTTCTCACTATCTTTACGCGAATTTATTCAGTATGATTTGGATTATGAAAAAAAATGCTTTAAACGCGTTGTTTGTTTGTTTTTATTTTCTGATAGCTTCGATGAATGGCGCTGTGGCGCAACAGGAGCGCTATATAAGCGGATGTATCACCGATGCTGAAAGCAATAAACCCATTTCCGAAGTTTCTGTATTTTTTGACAACACTACCGCAGGCACAATTACTGATATAAATGGAAATTACAGATTAACCATACCGGGAGAGGGAAGTTACCGCTTAACTGTTTCACATGTAGGATATCAAACCTTTTTCAAGGATATAGAACCCGGAAGGACTACGATGAAATATGATATAACCTTAAATACAATTGAATTAGAAGAATTGACGGTAACGGCAAAAGTCCGGTTCCGACAAACGGATATCAATCTTTTCTGGATGACCATATTGGGGAAAACTCCATCCCGAAGAACCATTCAGGCAACAACTCCGGAAAAAGTTTATTATTACTACAATACAGATACACGGATACTAACAGTTACCTGCCGTGAACCATTGCAAATCGTCAATTATGAAACAGGGTATCAGATTCAGTATGTGCTTAACCATTTCACACATGATTATAACACCGGTTTCACCGACTGGCGCTATCAGAGCGTTTTCACAGAACTTGAACCGCAAAATCTCCGGCAAAAAGATACCTGGGGAAAAAACAGGAAGGAAGTATATGATATCTCTATAACAAAATTCTTTAAATCACTGTATCATAACACATTGTTAGCGGATGGTTTTGTGTTGGCTGATTTCGATCTTTCTTTGATAAGTGAGGACGAAATGGTATCAACAATTTCTCTCGATAATAGTAAAACAATAGATTTTAATCACTTGGTTTTGCTTATCTGTTACGGTAGCTCGGTAACCGATCGTGATCTGGCAAGATTGCAAACTTCGCAACAGGCTACACAACAAACTGTGCCTTCGATTGCTTTAAATGAGAGATCTCTTAGCCAACAATTACAATACGAAAGGTACTCTACGGAATCACAACAACGAAGCGACAGGGAGCAATTAATGAAGAATAGAACAGAGGCTTTACAACAATTACAACAACAAATACAAAATATTGGAACACGCTTGGACAGTCATGGTAAAATCATGAATACACTGCAAGGATACCCCATTCGCATTTTCCCCGATGGTTCTTTTAGCAGCACCGTATCCATGGGACGTGTGAATAACTCAGCTTCGCTTATGGGGATTGGCATGAGATTGCCCACAGATTACGTACCCGAAGCATCAACACTTCCGGCTAAGGAATTAGCTATTAATGATAAATACCTTTTTAACGACATCACCCTACATTTCAACGATCAACTTAACATATTTCCTCAGGAAAAAATCCATCTTCATACAGACCGCGATTTTTATGTGCCCGGCGAAAAAATATGGTTTAAGGCGTATGTGGTTGATGCGCATACACATACACCTCTTGATTCCAGTCGCTATGTCTACGCAGAATTAATTAGTCCGGATGAGACTCTTATCACCCGTGTGATGATACGCCCGGAAAACGACTTGTACTACGGTCATCTCTTCCTTTCGGAGATGATTCCCGAAGGTAATTACACACTCCGCGCCTATACCAAATATATGGAAAATCTGGGGGATGATTATTTTTTCAAGAAAAATATCAGGATAGGAAACCTCGAAAGGGGCAACAGGGGTAATGGGGAAAATCCGGGAAACCGGGGAAGCATAAAAGACGATTTCGACGTCTCATTTTACCCTGAAGGTGGAAGCTTAGTGGAAGGCGTATGGAATAAGGTAGCGTTTAAGGCATTAAACCGGAATGGTTATGCTGAAATGATCACCGGTAAAATTGTGGATGAAACCGGTGCGGAAATTACATCCGCACAAACACTCCATGCCGGCATGGGTGTTTTTGCCTTTATGCCGGAGCAAGGAAAAAGATGTTTTCTGAAATGCCAAAATGGAAAAGGACTGGAAAAACAATTTGAACTCCCTCAATCCGACCCTCGTGCATGCGCATTAACCGTTTCTCAGCATAACAACAGGGTTTCGGTTAGCATCCGAAAATCCACCAACAGTCCCAACAGTTCCTTTTACCTCCTCGCACAATGCCGCGGCTTAATGCTCTATTTTGCGGAATGGGATAAAGAGAACGAATATATCTCTTTTGCAGAAGATGGGTTTCCAGCCGGTGTCATCCAATTCTTATTATTTGACGAGCAAATGAATCCATTGAGCGAGCGATTGGTGTTTTGCAAAAATCCGGATGAGATGAAAGTAGAATTTCAGACGGATAAAGCATCGTATGAAAAACGAGAAAAAGTAACAGTTACATTGACTTCCTCGTTTAGCGGCATTTATAATGCCGCTTTGAACACATCCGAATTTCAAATTCAACAATCGCAAAGAGCGGAAATGCAATTGCTGCTCAACTGTTCGGTTGCCATCACCGACGATGCGGATATCGCTGTCGATTCGACGACAACCATTCACTCATCTCTGCTTCTCTCTTCCGAACTTAAAGGATATATTGAAAATCCGGCCTGGTACCTGCAGGACAATATCCAATCTTCTACCGCTTTAGACTATTTGATGATGACACACGGATGGCGAAAATACAATATTCCAGAAGTTGCCAAAGGTAATCCTGAATATCCTCGCATCCCTTATCAAACATCACAGAAAATAACCGGACATGTGAAAAGAACAGGGCGTTCCGGTTCTGTAGCCAATAGCGACGTATTAATTTATTTAATTGACGGAGACTTTAATATAAGCTCTACAGACGAAAAAGGCAGATTCCTTTTTCAGGATTTCGAATATCCTGACAGTACCACCTTTTTTATACGGGCTTTAGGAAAACAAGGAAACGAACGTCTTGAAACCATTTTGGATGAGGAATTGTTCCCGAAACTTATCTATGCTCAACAAAGTCCTGCCACGAAATCTCACATAACCGAAGAAGAAACAAAGAGCGAACCCGACTCGGACATTTTTATCATGAAAGCGGAACAACGTTCACTATTTGACGAAAATATGCGGTTGATTCATTTGGGTGAAGTAGTAATATCAGCGCCAAGAATTGAACGAAAAGAAGAACCCCGATTTCAGTATTGGGCGAATAAGAATTCGGATGTGACCATTCAAAGAGAAGAAATTGAAAGAATTTCCCATCTTCATGTTGCTGACTATCTTACTACAGTTTCAGGCGTAGAGGTTTTTCGAGACAATGTAAATCCTTGGAGACGCGCAATCAGTATCAGAGGATATTCCACGATAAATGCAAGCGCTCCGTTGATAGTAATTGATGGAGTCCCAATGGATTCTGATGCTTTGGATAATCTGTCGGTTGCTGAGGTAGAAAGTATTGATGTTTTCAAATATGCCAGTACTACAGCATTTGGTGTACGTGGTGCTAACGGGGTAATCAGTGTCACCACAAGATTAGGAGGAGGAAATAACAACACTGAAAAAGAAACATTGAATTATATTAGTTACACTCCGTTAGGCTATCAAACTCCGGTTGAGTTTTACGCACCCGAATATGAAATCCCGGAAGCAAAACATTCCGTTATTCCTGATTACCGCACTACTATCTATTGGAAACCTGATTTGGTAATTTCTGAAGATAAAAACGAAGTAAGTTTTGACTTTTTCACTTCCGATTTCAAGACGACATATTCGGTGGTTATTGAAGGATTAACTACTGATGGTAGAATCATCCGGCAAGTGGGGAAAATACAGGTTCAATAATACCTTTCTCTATCGTGGTTTATTCCCCAAGACGAACTCTTCAAGTACGCCGTACTGATTTCAATTAATCTTTTAATTTCCATAGTCATTTTGTTTTTAATTGCCGCCGGCAATATGCTATAGCATAAAAACGATTATGGAAAGCAATTATGTATAGTTGAAAAGAAAAAAATTGTGTTTCAATAGGTTAATTTTTATGCTTCGGAAAACTTTACGTAATATGAAAGTTGTCATAACCTATAAAATCAACATATTCTTCCACTGTCAGATAGTCGATCAAAAAGCCCTCATCCAAATAAGCGCCGGTATAACTTTTCCAATATTCATTTCCCTGCACACATTCATTTTTCGATAATACCCTTCCGGCCGACGGGCGTATCAGGTCGAGCAAACATCTGAAAAAGGTCGTTTTACCTGCCCCATTGTTACCCACTAATCCAAATCTTTCACCCTTTGCAATTTGCAATGCAGGGATATTTAAAACGGTCACTCCGCCATATGGTTTCAAGTTCCAAGTTTAATGTTTTAATTTTCAACTCTCATTACCGCTTGAACTATCTCCATCGGAACTTTTTTCCCGTTGGCCAAAACATACTGTAAGTACACTTCTTCTCCAAGAAATGTCTTTACCAAACTTGCTTTCACACTTCCGCCCATGATTTCTTCCATCACCTGAGTGAACGGATCTTTCTTTTTTGGATATGTATTGATAACGTAATCATCTAATTGTGCATATTCGACCGCGATTTTTACCGCGTCGTCGAGGCTGCCCAACTTGTCAACTAAGCCATTCTGCAACGCCTGACTGCCGGTCCATACCCTCCCCTGCCCTATCCCATCAATTTCATGTTTGGTTTTCGACCGTCCATCGGCGCAGCGGGCAAGGAACAATTCGTAGATACGATTTGTATAAGTCTGTAACTTAAATTGTTCCTCCGCGTTAAACGGTCGTGTGGTCGCATCTAAAAGAGGTAAACCTGCCGTGGCGCCCATGTCCGAAAATTTGTTGGTTTTAACGCCATCGAACGACAATCCGATTTTCTTGTGCATTTCCTGACCTTCGGGAATCAGTGAAAATACGCCAATGGAACCGGTCAACGTGGTAGGTTCAGCCACAATCACATCGGCAGCACACGAAATGTAATACCCGCCCGAAGCGGCATAATCGCCCATCGACACGATCACAGGTTTTTCTTTTTTCAATTCGGCAACAGCATGCCAGATTTTATCCGAAGCATAGACGCTCCCACCCGGTGAATTGACCCGGAAAACAACGGCTTTTATGTTTTTATCGTCTTTCAGATTTCCGAGTTCCTTCACATATTCTTCATCGGTAATCATGTTACCTAAAAATACATCCAAACCTTTGTTCTCGCCCGATATAATCGCTCCTTCGGCATACAGAACGGCAATTTTGTCTTTGGAGAATTTAGGTTTACCTGCAGGAACAGAATTGATGTTGGATACGGTTGCAAACTTCATTTCCTTACTTTCATCCACACCGGCCAATTCTTTGATATAGTCCTTTACATTCGGTGCATACATCAATTCATCGACTAACCCATACTTCACTGCATCGCCCGGATCCGAAAAATCCATGTATTCATCGGCGTAACGGTTCAGGTTATCAATCGTGATACCTCTGCTTTCGGAAACGCCCGTTAAGATATGCGTCCAGATACTGTTCATATAAGCAGTCACCTGCTCGCGGTTTGCATCACTCATCTTCGTTTCGGTGTAAGGCTCTACAGCCGACTTAAACGTCCCAACCTTAAACACTTGAATCTTAATTCCCAATTTTTCATACATCCCTTTGAAAAATGGCATGTTTGCGGACATACCATGCAACATGAACATACCCTGGGGATTCATAATCACTTTGTCGGCAGTCGATGCGATATAATAAGCGCTTTGGGGGTAATAATCACCGAAGGAAACGATAAATTTACCGCTTTCCTTGAAGTCGATCAATGCCTTACGTATGGGTTCCAAGGTAGCGTACCCGGCAGACAAATTGCCTGTTTTGATATAGATTCCGCAGATCATGTCATTATTCTTCGCTGTTTCAATCGCCTTCAGGATATCGTCCAATCCATACGATTTTTCAGTACTGCCACTGAACAAACCCGCCATAATATCTGTCGACTCGCGATCGCTGATCCTTCCATCCAAATAGATTTGAAGTACCGTATTATCGCTTAAAGCATACATAGATTTAGCGCTTCCTAAACTCGACAAGATCCCAATTATCATCACCATGGATAAAAACCATACGATAAACATCGAAACCAAAACGCCCAAAACGGACGCAAAAAACATTTTAAGAAAATCTTTCATACGAATAATATTTGCATTGTGTTAATTATGAATTGACGTGTTAAGTTGAGTGCTGTTTTATCTCTAACATAGCTTTTGAGGATAAATTATTGCATTTTAACGTTCAATCTATGATAATCTTTACGATGGGCGGATCCGCATAGTCGCGCCACAAACGGTCGGCCGTCCCGTTGGTCATTACACCATCGCAGGTGAATATCCTGTATCGCATTGAATAAGGAGTTGCAGGTTGTAATTGCCAGTCAACAAACTTGGCAGGAGCAAAATTGATCATGATGTCGCCTCGTCCGTTATTGGCTGCTTCGTCCCAGATACGAAGCGGTTGAGGCGCATTGATATTATCGGGATGCCCCAGGAACAATATGCTAACGGGGCCTTTTTCAGTTTCACCTGTGACATTGATCCAACGTGCAGTTGTACCGTCAATCCGGTTTCGGGTTGGAATATCGGAAGTGATGATTTGGCTGTTCTCCTTGGTCCATTGTTCCGTTGCACGGTACACAAAGCCTCCGTAACGGTATGCTTTCATCGTAACCGGTTGTTTGGCTATTGGAATAGAAAGGGATTCGTAGTCCCACAAAAAACCTCCGTCCACATTCCACGAAGTGACATGAAGTCTTTCTTTCATCAGTTTTTCTTCTCCTGACGGCGCGAAAGCAATGTGATCAAAATCAACATCAAAGCCGCTACCAACGTTTCCCTCGAAAGTTGACAGGATTTTATCCACCCGAACCGTTCCTTGTTTATCACCTATATTCCACAGGTCATAAACTGCATTTTCATGTTCCATACGCGTCCAGGCATTCCAAATCCCGAAGTGATGGTAATGGTCTTTGGGTTGAATCGCAGTCAGTACAAATCCTGAAGGCGCAAATACCGGATGGAAATAACCTCCCCGTTCGAAAGACGGGTCAACTCCGGCAGGAGGAGGTGTGATCGAATATTTAAATTTTAATACCTGAAAGCCGCTTTTCGTCAGAATCATCTCATCCGATGTATCCTGTACACGCATCGAAAATCCGGAAGGTGTTGTTTTTACTTTCTTTGCGGTAAAGGTACGGACGCTTCCGGCTTTTGTCTCCCCCTGCAGAACCCAGTAGAGTACGGGGTTGCTCCCAGCCTCCACCATAATCTGGCACGGTGTTTTTTTACTTTTTCCTCCGGTTATTTCGACCAATTCAAAGGTAGAATCACCAGATATATCCAAACCCTGTACACTGACCGATACGATACAGTCAGCACGGTCATATAAGCCGGCTTCTACTGCGATTGTAATCTCTTTGGCGCTTTGCGTACATGAAGCGAGCAAATATAAACAAATAAAAAATAGGTGTTTCATACGAATAACAGTGAGGAATTAAGCATTTGAACTTGAATTAGTGCGTAAAAATATGAAATATTTTTTGAATCAAAAGACATTTGTTATTGTTTTTTCAATTATATTTGCAGCAAATAATGATCAACTATCTTGAAATAACTTTATTAATAATTATATTCATTTAATTTATGTCAATATGAAAAAAGTATTTGTTTTCTTAACATTGTGTGTATGTGCAACCTATATGCTTGCACAACAAGCTACGCCACAAGCCGCCCAGCAAGGACAGCAGCAGCAAGTTCAACCACCCCGCCCACCGCAATGGAATCCCGCCGCTACGGAATGGTACACTCCGGTGCCTCCTAAAGTTGCTCCCGGCAGAAGCGCAGGTCAACCGCCGTCGGATGCAATCATCTTATTCGATGGAACGAACATGGATAAATGGGAATCTTCAAGGGCTGTAACTGAACGGGGGGCAAGACCCGACCCATCGCCATGGAAAATTGAAAATGGAACGATGGTGATCGTACCGCGTTCGGGTGGTATTCAAACGAAAGAATATTTTGGTGATTGCCAGTTGCATATCGAATTCAAATCGCCTCCTGCTGAAAATCACAATGGCCAAAATCGCGGAAACAGTGGCATCTTCCTCCAAAATACCTATGAAGTGCAAGTGCTCGACGGCGATAACAACGAAACGTATGTAAACGGAATGGTTGGCAGTATCTACAAACAAAGCGCACCAAGTGTCAATGCCTATACGAAAAACGGCGAATGGCAAGTGTATGACATCTATTGGAAAGCTCCGAAATTTGACAGTAACGGACTGATTGAACCTGCTCAAATCACAGTGGTATTGAACGGAATCGTTATTCAGAATCATTTTACTCTAAAAGGCGACACCCCTTATACCGGATTACCCAAATATACCCCTCACGGCCGCTTACCATTATCACTGCAAGACCATGGTACAGCCGTTGCCTACCGGAATATTTGGATAAGGAATTTGTAAAAGGTTTTTGATTTATCTGCTCTATACATTAATATTATGTCATAGGGGATTTTGGATCTAATCCGCAACGACTTTCCCATACTTGTCGTTCGTAGCGGGAAGCAATCCGGTATAACCACATTCCGGATTGCTTTCTATTATCCGGTTTTTTCTTATATGTTTTGAGATAACTATATTTGATTTATCTCCTTCACCTTTTTATGCCGTAATAATCTAAAAAAATCAGAATCCATATTGTAACCGACTTATATTAGAAACATAAAGGCG
>JAIRJR010000196.1 GCA_031260575.1 Tannerella sp. | reverse complement strand
TGCTTCCTCTTACCGACGTATTGTTTGCTCCCTCTATAGATGAACTTGTCAGACGATATCTCTCTTTTACAAAAACATCTTTCGTACGCACGTTGGTAATGTTTGCCTTTGTCTCCTTTTCGTGGAAATGTCGGGCGCCGGCGTTGCGGTATTTGTTATAAATGAAATAGTAGTAAATAAACCCTGCAAGCAGTACAAAGGCGCCCCAGTGTTCCTGTTCGCCGTTGTCATTGACAAAAAACGGCATGGTAACCAACCAAAGGATAAAACCGACCACCTCGACAATGGCAGATACGACAAACAGTTTCATCTTGTGAATCGGCACGCTTCCCATCGTTTCTTTGGTGCGGGCATTTACGGCTACATAGTGCATCAGTTTTTTGTCTTTTTGAAAATAACTGTATAGCCACACAGGTAGATAGGCCGCTTTCCATTGCTCGCCTTTCACGTTCAAGTCCTCCTTTTCCCATTTAACATCCCGGTCGTACTGCTCCAATGTGTCATTCGCTTTATGCCTTGCTACATCCTGCGCCTGGGTTTTTACGATTCCGCTTACCTGAACGATATTGGTATCTCTCTTTTCCGACGTATAGCCTTTCAGGTAGTTGGCGTTCCACTTCACGCTGTTTTCAATATCAAAGGGCATAATCGAGTTGATGACATTGTTGGTTTTAGCTGCAGATTTATTGTCCAGCTTGTCGGCGCTCGACTCAACCGTCAAGCCTTCCACAACGATGTCAAATTTCCGTTCCACATCATACAGGTCGGCGTTGTAATACGTCGTTTTTTCCTTACCCGTGCCTTCCGTCCAACGCTTTGTTTCAATTTCGCCCTGACCCGTAAAATTTGCCTGTGCGTTCAGGTCGACTACCATATAGGGTAGATACACGCCCATCACATTATCGGCAGAAAATTCCTGTTTGAACTGCGGGTGTGCATAAAACTGTCTTTTGTTTACGAATTTTTCAATTTCGGTTTTTGCCTCCTCTTTCTTCAATTTAAACGGCAAAACAACGTCGGGCACAGCCCCATTCGGAATTTGCTGATTAACTGATAATGTATTACGGCACCAGTGGCATCTTGCCTGCGTTGCAGAAGCCGTGTCAATGACCACCTCTGCGCCGCAACTGCTGCATTTGAACGTCAAAACATCCTGTGCATCAGCCACAATATCCTGTGCGCCTGAACCGATGACGACGCCTTCCAGCCTGCTTATATCGGTCTCCAAACCCGCTGCCTTTTCCGGTTCAAATTCGTGCCGGCAAAAGTTACACCGTAACATTCCATTGTTTACATTCAACGAAATATCCGTTGCTCCACATCTTGGACATTTGTTCTGTCCGTCTTTTGCCCCTGCGTCTGTCTGAACGATTTTAGGCGCTGCGGGCGGGGTATTCATCGCGTCCGCCGAAGCCGTTACGGGCGGCGGGGGCGGAAAATTCATTTGATTATTTTCTTCCATGATTACTTTTTTTAGTGATTAATGGTTAGTGGTTAGTGGTTAGTGAATACTAACCGTTAACCACTGACCGTTAACCGTTATTTTTACATGATTGGTGGCGGAGGGGGCGTTGCACCAAAGAGAATAGCTAACGACGGTTGCGTGCCTGCGGCAGCCCATGTAGCCATACCTGCTGACCAAACCATGGTATCGGGCGTCACCTGTCCCATTTGCGCCATTTGTTGCAATTGTGCTATGGCGAAAGGTCCTTGCTGCAAGCCGCCCACCATCGCGTGAAACATCGGTTGCTGCGGCGGCATCGGCGGGGGAGGCGCTTGCTGATACTGCTGTGGCTGTTGTTGCTGCTGCATAGGCTGTTGGATAAACTGCGATTGCGGCGTTGCCCCCTGCTGCTGCATGGCGCCCATCATATTTCCGGCGGCGCCCATGCCCATTCCCATGAATGCCATTCCCATTCCACCGCCGCCTGCCGGGTTTTCACCCATCGCCTGCATACCGCGGGCTACCGACTGCTGCATAAACGAATTGCCACGAGAGCCTGACAAAGCATCGGCTTTTTTCACGTCGCTCAACAACGTTTTCGTATCTTCATCGTATTCGATGGCTACCAAAGCCACTTTGATGATTTCCAATCCGCGGTCAGTGCTCCACTGGTATCCGTCTTCGACGGCTTGCGACATGGATTTGGCAAAACCAATCTGGTCGCCCTGAATTTGTGTGATACGGTTGCCTTTGCTCGGGTCGTTCGTGTAATTTGAAAATGCAGCAGACAGACTGCCTACCACTTCATTAAACAGTTGCGCTCCGGCGTCGTTATCCATATCTGCAAAATCAAATACCGGCGCATTGGGTGTCAGATACTTGGTCGGCACAAAGTTCTTAACAAACAAAATCGGGTCGACTATTTTCATTGTATAGGTGCCTCTTGTCACCGCGCCAACCTGCGCGCCAAGATAAGCATCGTCCCAATATATTTCCGACTGCGTTCCAAACCGGTTGTTTGGAATTTCTTTCAAATTCACGTAAAACGCTAATTGTTGTCCGCCGGGCTGTCCGCCAAACTTGAACCTCTCCCACGACATCTTGATAAGCGGCGAAACAATGCCGTCTCCCGCAAAGATGGATTGTGAATTGAGGTCGTCCGACCGGTATTCAAATCCTCCCACTTCGGCAATGAATGCCGTAATTGCGCCGTCCTGCATCAGGATAAGCGCCGTACCTTCCGGTACAATGATTTTACTGCCGTTGGTAATAATGTTTTGCGAACCTTTCGTGTTTGAGCCTCGACCCGCGTTCTGTCCTTGCGGTACGGCTTGAAACACTGCTGCCGTAGCCGGCACGTTGGGTTGTGGCATAAGGAAATCTTTCCACTGGTCGGCAAACATACCGCCAACTGCCCCTGAAAATGCTTTAATTAATCCCATGATACTTGTTTTTTTTAAATGTATAATTGTAAATGTTTTTTTATTAATATAATGTCTTTAACAGATTTACCACTTTTTTGTATCTTGATACTCGTACAATATCTTCACCTTTTCGACTTTGAGTTTCTCCAATTCAGTTTCTTTCGAGGCTATATTTTTGCCTGTATCCACCAGATGCCACGCCAACACACCACAAAAAATGACCAGTACAACGATACATGCCATGATTGTTATTGACGCTCGGTCTATGTATTTTATCTTTTTCATAACTATCCATTTATCACTAATCACTATTTACGTGTTGGTTGCTTTCAATCGTTCCGGTATATGCTCTGCCTGCGGCTGTTTCGCGTATGGCTTTTGCGAGTTCGCTATGGCTTGCCTGCCGTTTGCCGATGTATCCGTCTATATTTTTTTCCGCCATGTATTGCAGGGTCTTGACTGCGCTTTCGTTTGCCATGGCAAGTATTTTGACTGCGGGATATTCGCGCCGCAGTCGCCTGACAATCCGCCCGCACCCCAGACTGTCGGGTGCGTTGACGCCCAACAGTGCCATATCAACCTGAATGTCTGCGAGTAATGCGAACAGGGCTTCTTCGTCGCACGCTTCGCCCGCTATATGAAAGCCTTGCTTTTCTTCCATTGCATATTTTACTCCAAGACGGAAAAATACATGGTCGTCGATGATTGCTATCCGTATCATGTTTTTACTCTTTCTTTCTTAATTTCAATAGTATCTTTTTGGAATTAATTCACGCTGCAAAATTACATCGGCTTAAAGGGCGTGTCAATAGGTAATTATCTTCATTTTTCGGAAGTATTTTATGGGTATTTATACCTATGACGCATAGGTATAAATACCTATATGGGATGGATATCATTACCTGTATGCAGGAGTAAATGGCTTGATGGGAGGATAAAAATAAGGAGGGAATTAAGAATTGAAAACTGAAAGTTGATGAAGGAACAGGAAAGATTTCTTACCTTTGCAACATTCTTTACACGAATATATGATAAAAGTAATCATCATTGACGACCAGGGCATGTTTCGCTTTGGAGTGCGAATGGCGATAGAAACACGCCACCCCGACCTGCAAATCGTTGGCGAAGCCGAAACAGGCGCTGAACTGTTTGCACTGCTCAACAACGAAGCGCCCGACATCTTACTGTTGGATATTGACCTTCCCGATATGTCGGGCATTGACATCGCCCGCCGTCTGAAACAGGAACGCCCCGAAATAAAAATCCTTGCCTTCTCTGCCCAAAACAGCGCTGAAACGGTTCAGGCAATGGTCGATATTGGTATCGAAGGCTTTATCAGCAAACGCCACGGCGGAGTGGACATCTTCGCCGAAGCGGTACGCGCAGTAGTACAGGGTGATGAATATTTCGGACAGGATATTTCCAAAATTATCTACCGCATCTATGTGGCGAAAAAGAATACAGCCGAAGTAACATCCGATTTGACGGAACAGGAAAAACGGGTTATCGAACTTTGTCAAACAGGGTTGCCGGGTAAACTGATTGCCGACAGTCTGAACATCAGCATAAAAACACTACACAACCATAAAAGTAATATATTCCGTAAACTTGGCATCAACAGCACGGGCGAAATGGTTAATTATGCGCTGAAAAAAGGAATAATAAGGGTGGAGTAAAAAGCTAATTAAGAGTTAAGAATGAAAAGGTCGTTGTTTGTGTTGTTACTGTTGTTTGTTACTTCTGTATGCAGTTTTGGGCAGGATTTGGACAGTTTGTTTTTGGTAATGATGGATACCAAAGGAAATGAGTTTATAAATGTTGCCAATACAATTTCTAAATCAACAAAAGATACGACAGTTTTTACGAATGCTACCTCACGCGAAACAGTATTATCGCACGTAATGCGTAGCCTTATCAAATATTATTATGATTTACAGCAATTCAAAAAAGTTGAACAATACTCAAATATCATCATTCCAATTTATGAAGAAATAGGAGATTCGCTCAATTTAGCCGGCTGTTATCATATAGCCGGCATTGCTTATCATCATTTGGGATTATTCGATCGCGCTATCGAAAGTTACTACAAGAGCAGTGAAATATTGCAAGCTATCGGTGGCGATAACTCCCTGCGCCGAAGCCGGTATGTACTTAACAATATAGCGAGTATATATGTACATCTCAATAATTTGGAAATGGCTGAAAAGTTGTTTTTACAATGTATTGAAATGATTAATGACCAGGAAAGTAATCGAATCAACATGTTGGACTTATCAAATTATTTGAATAATCTCTCTGATATTGACCTTTTACTATCCGAAAGCTTAGAAGGAAATATCAAACAGGCTAAAATTGACGAAGCAATATCCCGTGCAGAAAAAGCGCTTGATTTAGCCCGTCAATACGAAGATGAGCCTGCAAAAATCACCAAACGCTTAGTCACACTTTCAAGCGCTTACATCGCTAATAAAGAATATATAAAAGCTGAAAACTTGATGCCGGAAGCGCTGAATACTGCCGAACAAAACAACTTGGATTTTTTATTGGCGGAAATATATGCAAACAAAGCAGAATTGAGCGGCATCAATGGAAATACATCTCAAGCCAACAGTTTTTTTGAAAAAGCAATTGAGATTTTAGAAAAAAATGACTATAAACAACTTTTTGAAAGGATAACCCATCGCGCGTATTTATTCAATCGAGATACAGACCCAACGAAAGCATTGCATTATCATGAGAAATACGTGACCACAAAGGATTCTATCTTTGCAGAAACAACGCAAAGACAATTGTCCGAATTTGAAGTAAAATACGCAACCGCTGAAAAAGAACTCGAAATTGAACGGCAACAGACCGTTATAAACCGCCAAAAAACACAACAATACCTGCTTATTGGAGGAATGTTGATTGCCACTGTGATAGTTGCGATGCTTTTCTATATTCTCCATATGCACAGACGCCGCAATCGCGAATTAGCCGACATGAACGCCACAAAAGATAAGTTTTTCAGCATCATCTCACACGATCTCAAAAACCCTGTTGTCATTCAACGCGACTCCCTGCAACTGATGGCGGAAAATGCCCGCCAATGGGATTCGGGCATAATGGAAGACTGTTCGCGCAAACTGCACCAATCGGCAAGCGGATTAGCCAATCTGCTTTTTACTTTGCTCGACTGGGCACAGATACAGACGGGTCGCATCCCGTACCTCCCTATACAATTCGACCTTACTGAAGCCCTTCAGTCAGACATCGGCATAATCAAAAATATGACGACAGAAAAAGGCGTCTACTTTGAAACACAGATTCCTGCGTCATACCTTATTACAGGCGACCTCAACATGCTGACTACCATCGTACGCAATCTGCTTGCTAATGCAGTCAAATTTACGCCATCAGGTGGTACGGTAACATTGGTTATAAAAGCCCCCTCCAACTCCCCCAAAGGGGGAGAGAACCCCCCTCCTTCGGAGGGGTTAGGGGAGGCTTTCACCGTTTCGGTCTCTGACACAGGTATCGGTATGAACTCCGAACAGATACTAACGCTTTTCAGTTTAGACAGTCAACGTTCGCGCAGAGGTACGGCAGGTGAAAAGGGCGCCGGTTTGGGTCTAATCGTTTGTCGCGACTTTTTACAAAAACATGGTAGTACGCTGCACGTTGAGAGTGAAGAAGGGAAAGGGAGCAGGTTTTGGTTTACGGTGTGAATAACTAATGATTAGGGATTAGTGAGACAAATCATTTTTCTTTCTTTATCAGATGTTTTAAGTTTTCATCTTCGGAAATTCGTGTCAATTCGTCGGCGACGATTTGTTTTACGTCGGATTTGATTTGGTTGTAGTTCCAATCTATGGCTTCCTGCATGGTATCGTTGCCGTCGTCGTCCGTAAAATCGGTTACGACAGGCAGTTTTTCATACGCCTTTGTTTCGGCGGCTACTTTTGCGGTATCGACCACTATCTCGGCATGGAAAATCTTTTGTTCGATG
>JAIRJR010000103.1 GCA_031260575.1 Tannerella sp. | reverse complement strand
CAAAGCTGCCCGGGGCTTATTTGCATCCAGATTCACCAACAAAGGTTCCATTGTCCTGTTTTTGAAGTTATACGCAAGGCTGGAAAAATCATAACCCGGATAACGTTCAATGCTCACGCCCTTATTCTTGCGACACACGGCCGAACTGTCCATCCTCGCTTCTTCTCCGGTGATAAGCGCCGTCATGTCGGTTCCGAGACAATTGGCTATGGCATACAAAACACTGATCGGTATGTCGGATTTTCCATTTTCATAATTATTATAGGTTTCAAAAGGGATATTTATCTCTTTTGCTATCTCTAAGGCACTGACTTCTAAAATTGTCCTTAACTCCTTTATCCTTCCGGGAATAAGCGTCGGATGCGTTTTCGCTTCCATTTTTTCATTCATAACTAACTCCTTCCAATATTTGATTGTCGCATATATTGCTGCAAAGATATAACTTTAATTCTTTTTTATAAGCAAATAATTCCTATTTTTGTACCCGAACAACATAAGTAACATGACCATACCGACCATTAAAATTTTTATCTCATCGCCAAGCGATGTATTGTATGAAAGACAAATTGCCAAGCGTATCATTGCCAAATTGGGAAAGGAGTTTGCGACTTCGGTCAGATTGGAAGCGCTGTTGTGGGAAGATATGCCTTTGCAGGCGACTGCGTCCTTTCAGGAAGGTATTGACCGGATAGTTAATGCCAACCTTGTTGATATTGCAGTATTTATACTTTGGTCGCGATTGGGTACGCCATTGAGCGAAAAGTTTCTGAAACCGGATGGCAGCCTCTACAAATCGGGAACCGAATATGAGTTTGAAATGATGTTTTCCGCCAATCAACAATCGGGAACTCCTTCTATATTGGCATATATCAAAAACGCGCCGATTGCCGACGCCATCTTTCAATCCTCCGCAAGCGCCGATTTTGATTTTGAAGAAATCGGGAAACAGCATAAAGAAGCGCAACGGTTTATCCGCGAAAAATTTTACGACTCCGAAACGAAAACCGTCTACGGCGCTTATCATCAGTTTGAGGCGTCCACCACGTTTGAACAAAAACTGACGGAGCATCTTCGCCGTTTAATCGTCCAAAAAATCGGACACGATGCCGTCCGGATCGAGTGGGAAGGCAATCCGTACGTCGGTTTGCGCTCGTTCCGGTACGACGAGAGCGCCATTTTTTACGGACGTCGCCATACAATAAACGCTATCGAAGAAAAAATCGCTCATTTTCTACCCGACAGAGCGCCCTGCCTATTTGTATTGGGTGAAAGCGGTTCGGGTAAATCGTCGTTGGTTCGTGCCGGACTGTTGCCGGATATGATTGAATTTGAATGGGTAGAGAACAAGAAATGGAAATGGTTCGATTTGATGCCAAGCCAGTTCAGAGGGAATGTATATGACGGTTTGCTGTCGAAATTGGTCGAGGCATTTCCGGCGCTGAACGAGAAAGCGATTGGGAAAGACCTATTGGCAGGAAAAGAGGTCAATTTCGACCACCTATCGGATGTCTTACCGAGCAAAACCAATGAGGCGGTACTGTTTTTTATCGACCAGTTTGAAGAAATTTTTACCGACCCGCTTATTACCGAAGAGGAGCGTATCCGCACTTTTGCGCTCTTACAGGGAATGGCTTCGACGCATAAAATCTGGCTGTTTTTTTCGATGCGGAACGATTTTTATCATAAATTCATCAGTTACCCCGCTTTGTCGGCGCTCAAAAATGAGAGCATCGTTTTCGATATTCATAAAATCCTGCACTCCGAATTGCAGGAAATTATTGAAGAACCGGCAAAAAAAGCCGGTTTGCAATGGGAAGCGAACGAAAAGGGGATCGCCTTGAGTAGAACCATCCTGAAAGACATCAATAAGGGCGTTGACGATTTACCGCTGATTGAGTTTGCGCTTTCCGAACTGTACAATCTGCGCGATGAAAACAATATGCTGACCTACAAGGCTTACCTGGAAATCGGAAAGATTGACGGGGCGGTTGTCAAATATGTGGATAATTTCTATAACACCTTATCCGAAAAGGAAAAAGAACTGTTTTATGAGATATTGAGCGCATTAATTGCGCCTTCGGTGGAAAACAAAAACCTGTATGTTCGCAAAACGGCATTACTCAAAGATTTGCAGAAATCCGATACACACCGTGCCTTGATAGACAATCTGATTAACAGCCATATACTTGTGTCCGGAAAAGATGCAAAGGGCGAGCCGACCGTAAGCATTGTGCACGAGATATTGATTTCATCATGGAATATAATACAGGATTGGATCACACAGGAGAAATATTTTATTGACGCCAACAATCATTATGAAAATCTGTCGAAATATTGGATAGAGCACAACAAATCGAAAGAAGACCTGTTGCAAGGCTCTGTGGCAATGAAGGAAGCCGAATATTTTTTGTTTTCGTGGGAAAACAATTGCACGGCAACGGTCAAAGATTTTTTGTTTGCTTCTATCAAGCGAAAAAAGAGAACGTTATTACCCGGTGTATTATTCTTTTTGCTTGGTTCGGGAATTGCTTGTTTCGTGTTGTTGATTTCCCATCTGACACGTTTACTTTCAAATGATAGCATTGTGAAATCTCAAATGGAAGGTTTTTTGCCTAATTTCATCATCGTAGTTTTATTGTCGTATGTCACGTGGAAGAAAATAAAGGCTGTTCCAAGTTATCAAACGATCAATGTATCGTTGGTTTTTTGGTCGGTTTTTTTTATTTTTATCATTGTCTTAACACAGTTTTCAAGTAAGTCCGGATTTTGGATATTATACGTGTTACTGTTAGCGAAATTAGTTTTAACCGTTATAGAAAAAAGAGAAATTCTGCAATGGAAGAAACGAATATTTAAAAGACGGTTTACTTTATTATCAACTTTTTTGGATAAATCGACAACTTTTACACAAAAGATATTTAAAGGAATTGTTTGGGGAGTGTCCGTATTACTTATTATTAGTTTTTGCTTAGGTGTACCCACTATTGTATATTTAATTGGCGAGAAGAATAGATTGGAGAGGACAAACAATAGAGTTGATGCGCTTTTTGAGAGAATTAACAACATGACTGCATTATCGAAAAGCGAACAGATTTTCTTCAACAGACAGCGAGCGGGTTATCTAAAAGAAAACTTTTTGGAAAATAATAACAAACTTGCAGGATGGAATATCAATATTAACACACCAACGTTTATTAAACGGAAATTCGATTATGCCTTTATTCAATATATTTTAGGGTACCCCGAAGATTTTCTGGCAGGTATCAATGAAGGTTTGAAATCCTATAAATTGGCACATTATCCAAAGGAAACCATCAAAGCGGCATTTGAATTGGGGTTGTTTGATGATTGTCAAGAGTTGATTATGTTATATAAAAAGGCGATGGAGAGCGCATCAAAACAAATCGATAATGAAATCATTCTGATTGAAAACGAATTACGATCAGGCAGGCTTAGCGCATTTTCTTATCCCGGCGATGAAGCTAACACCGCATTGGCTCAGCCTTTTACCGGAAATTGGCAATGCGAGGAAAACGATACCCGTGTCCATTGGGAAATAACGAAAGACAATTACAACCTGTCGCGGTATATCATTCAATCTCGTTCCATTTTCTTAGAAGAATCTGTAAATGAATCTAATAGAAAGGAACTCGAAGAGACGATCGCAGAGATGTCCGACAATAAATGGATTCCTAAAAGCGCCACAGAGAAGGTTAAATCCATTGCAAACAATTTGGAAGATTCAAAATGGATTGATGACGATATTGCCGTAACCCGTTACCGGTTTAAACAGACAGGTAATCAAACAATGATAGAAGAATACAACGCAAGGACGAATGTGCTGTCGGTTAGTGAAATTGTGCCGGTCAATGATAATGAATTGCAGGTGAAAATGATAGACAACGGCAGTGGCAAAATTGAAAGTATAATCAGGTTTTTTAAGAGGGTGAAGTAAAAAAAATGTTACCTTTGTGGTGTATATGAAGAAAATGAAATGAATATGGTTGAGTTAGTTTTAAAAAATGAGATAAAAAAAGAAAAAATGGATGCCTTGCTTCATTTTTTGAAAGTTTGGGACATTGATATAGAAATCAAAAATGCGTCCAAGGTAAGAAAAAACAATAAGGATTTTTCATTGTCGGCAGGAATATGGAAGGATTATGATATTGACGCAACCGAACTCCGAAAACAGGCATGGAAAATAACGAAATGAATCTGATACTGTGCGATACGAAAATTCTCATAGAAGTATATAGGGATAATCATGCGGTAACAAACACTGTGAAACAAATCGGACAAGCAAACATTGCCGTGTCTGATGTAACTTGTGCAGAACTAATGTATGGCGCAAGGAATAAAACCGAATTGAAAATTTTTCGTAAGGATCTTGATACATTAACCGTTTTGCCTGTTATGCCCGAAATATCGAAAATGGCTGTTATGTTGGTCGAACAGTATTGTTTATCGCATAAATTAGCCTTACCGGACGCACTTATTGCGGCTACGTCCATTTATCATCAATTAGACCTATATACACTGAATATCAAAGACTTTATATTCATACCTGAAGTCAAATTATTTCAACTGTAGTATCATGCGCATCCTCATCTTAATAATCATCCTCTCCTTCATTACCGCATTTTTTGTATTGCCCACCCGCTTCCGCATGAAGATACAGCGGTTGATTGACATCGCCATATCCCAATCGATCTATAAACAATTGTCATTCTTAGTGATTACTACAGGTTTGGCATTTGGATGCTTATTGTTGCTTATCTGGATTAAATACGGTCATTTGAAATTGCATATCCTCGATTGGATCTATACTTTCATCAATCCGGGCAGCTTCTTCTCTTCTGCAGGGAAAGAACCCATCGACAGAACCTGGGCGATCATTACAGGCATAACCGGCATGTTTTTTATGAGCGGATTGCTCATTTCGATGATCAGCAACATCATCGAGCGACGGGTGGATAAAGTCAAAGACGGAAAAGCTTATTATTTCTTCAATAACCACCTTGTAATCATTGGTTTCCACCGGATGAGCATAGGTTTGATACGTCAATTTGCGAAAGACAAACGGTATGCCGATTGTGATATTGTTTTGCAGACCACACAGGAAGCGTCCGGTGTGCGCCACGAACTGTCGTACAGATTGGATACCCAAACAGGAAAAAAGATTACCGTTTGTAGCGGAAATCGCGCCTCAGCCGAGGATTTGCAACGGTTGAATATCCATTTATGTAAGGAGGTGTTTATTTTGGGCGAAAACGATGAATTTGACAACGATTCACTCGATTTGGAATGTCTCAAAAAGATTCATGCGATTCTTTCGGACACTTCGAGAACCTCAACGACCGGTAGAATGATCCGTTGCAATGTGCAGTTCGAGAATCAATCCACATTTACGCTTTTTCAACGTCAAGACATTGACCGGCTCAAAGACCGGATTGACTTTGCTCCTTTCAACTTCTACGAGATGTGGGCGCAAAAAGTCTTTGTGGATGAGGAATTTGAAAGTCTGGGGAAAGACGAACATTCGGGGAAGATTGATTATATTCCCTTAGACCGTGGCGGAATCACCGCCGAATCCGGTAAAAAAGTACATATCGTAATCATTGGCATGACACGCATGGGTATCGCGCTGGGTATTCAAGCCGCCCATCTCTGTCATTTTCCGAATTTCGTTACCAAAGGAATCAAGACACGAATTACTTTTATTGCCGATAATGCCGATTTGGAAATGAACATCATGCGTGGACGTCACCGGCATTTATTCAACGAAACGGATATTTATTACAAAGAAGTAAGCGCAAATATACCTTCTAATGATCATAGCGATCATTCTCAATTGTCAATTCTCAATTCTCAATTGGGAACCTTCACCGATATTGAATTTGAATTTATCAAAGCAAAAGTTGAATATCCGGAGATACAGGATTATTTGGCCGGTTTGAGCTGCAATGACAATCTCTATCTGACCATTGCCGTTTGCTTTTCATTCCCGCCTAAATCACTTGCCGTTGGATTATACCTGCCCGACAAAATCTACGACAACCATATTCCGGTATTGGTACAGCAGGAGATCCCGTTTTGTACCTTGGATATGCTTACCAAAGAAGGAAAATTCAAAAACGTCAAACCTTTCGGGATGTTGGATAATTGCTTCGACCTTAGCAAAGCCGATGACCGGATTCCCATGATGGTGAATTATGTGTATTGCAAGGGAATTCCTGAAGCGTTTCCCGAAGCGGAAATTGTAGCCATGTGGCGCGAATTGCGTACAGTGCTCAAATGGTCGAACAGGTATAATGCCAACTCCTTCAAGATGAAAATAAGGTCTCTGGGCAATTTCGATGCAGACAAACCATTGGATGACAAGCAGATTGAATTGATGGCCAGAGTTGAGCACAACCGTTGGAACATAGAGAAACTGTTGATGGGATACAGAACGACAACTCCGAAAGAAAAAGCAGACATCGCAAACGATATCTCTCTAAAAAATAAACTTAAAATCAATCATTTCGCTCATCATGATATTTGCGATTTCGACGATTTGCAGGCCGACGAGTCCGGCATAAACGCCAGCGAATACGACCGGCGTATTTCGGCATCATTACCGCTGATTATCAATACTTGCGATCGGATGCAAAAATCCTTGATCATCGCAAACCATAAACCGGAAACCGAAAACTGAAAACAAATGCATCATACACAAAATAGTTTACAACCATTGGACACGAGTGGCGTAGAGTTGCCTCCGGGATGGCTCGAAATCGTCGAACAGATTGCTGTCAACGTTCACGAAACATGGGTAACCAGACGGATCGCCGAAGGGTGGAAATATGGCATCAAACGCGATGACGAACGAAAAGAAAATCCCTGTCTCGTACCCTACTGCGAACTGCCCGAAGACGAAAAGGAGTACGATAGAAGAACGGTTATCGAAACGCTGAAAACGGTTGTTTTATTGGGCAAGGCAGTCACAACCCCAACCGCTGTTTCAAAATCTGATAGCGCGCATTGCTGATTTTGATTTTTTCTCCATTGGTAAGGACAATTAATTGTTGTTCGCCATAGCGCTCTATTCGTCTGATATGATGGATATTGACTATGTACGACCGGTGTGTGCGAACAAAATGGGCAGGCGGTAGTACATATTCCGAATACTTCATGGTCTGTTCTTTGAGCCAGTGGCCTTCGTTTGTATAAATGTCAACATAATCGCCATCTGCACGTAAAAAAACGATATCGTTTATAGGTATAATCTTGATATTATTGCCGTTACGGACTGTTATCCGGTCGATTATTCCGGGTGGAACCGACGGTGTTTCTACGACTTGGCTTTGGTTTTTTTCTTCAGTCCGGTAGGAAGTATGGTAAAGCCGGAAAATAACAAACAATAACCAGGTGATAAAGAGACGAATAGGTATGGTATGGGCAAAATCCTTCAAACAGTCCGGAAAACAAAGATAAAAGACAAATGATTCGATACCGACAATCAATACGGAAATTACGACTGATAGCGTAAAAAGGATCATATACGGATAGATCGACTCTCTTTTTGAAGGGATGGCAAACCGGAAAATGTTCCAGAGCAGATTACCGGCTATAAACAGTAAGACTGTATAGATTAATCCGTCAGCCACCCGGCAGGCAATCGATTGTTCGCCAACAAGCAAAGCATAGATCATCGCCGGAACAAAACAGGCAATGAAATATATTTTCTTGTTTTCAAGTATCGGATTCATCTTAATTCTCAATCGATATTCCGCCAAATACGGCTTCGCCTGTAATAATCAATGTCCTTGAATAATCCATGTTCTGAGTTTTATATCGGTCGTCGGTTATGCCGCCAAAACTTGAAGCCGCCCGGATTTCGATATTCCATTCGATGGGGGCTTTTATTTCCACTCCTCCGAATACTGCTTTGATATACAGAAATGTTTCTCCTTCGGCAAGTGAAGTCCTTCGAAGATCGAGTTCAGTGCCGCCAAAAACCGTTTCAATCGTTCCACCTTTGAATACCGGTTCAAGTATCACCTGTTCCATCGCGCCGAAAACCGTTTTATAGTTGATTTGCCCATCATGGTTGTTTGATTGGTTCTTTCCGGCATTTTCATCATTACAATCTTTCCGGCAATGAAATGTGCCTTGAAACTTTTTCGGTTTCAACAGAATAGAAATGAATATCCATATTCCTCCGATGATTATAAACACCGGCCACCAGGTAGACATAAATAGCCCGTCGAACGATGTGTTCGGATAAATGCCTGAAAAACGCGGGATAAGGAAAAACGTACCGATGGAAGCTACGAGGATTCCCGGCCCATAGTGGAACTTGCATAGTTCGCAACAACCGATGACAAAAAGCAACATCGGCCACGAAATTAAAAAAGCCTTCCACACAATCGGGAGCGCCCCACCATTGAGACCAAGCAGCAAAACACCGACTCCGATAACCAACCATGCAAAAGTGATCCCATTGTGAAATCCGCCAATTTTCCAATAACTTCCCCCCTGAACAATCATCCGCCCCATCCACGAAGCGCCGAAAATATACAATAAGACTGAAACCAGAACCAAAAGAAAGGTCAGCCTTATGTCAATCAAATGACTGTACACATTGATTGTTTGGAAAAGAAGAAATCCGCTACCGGCTATTAATGCGACGGCAAATACAGATAGCCATACTGATTTGTTTGTTTTTGAATCCATAATTTTATTGTTTTTTGTAAAAATTCACAACAAAAATACATCGTAAAGATTCAATCTGCAATAGTAAATCGACAAAATACGGTTTTATTCCCGATGAAATACAAGAAAAACGGTGGTGAATTGCGATTAATTGAATAATTGATGAATTGAATAATTGATTTTATTTATCTTTGTGCCACCCTATCCAATGTTAAGGCTTATGATAACGAATAAAGAAAGAATAGAACAACTAATCGAATTAATCAAACGATTGGAAAAGTCGACAGAAGAAATCAGGGAACGGGAGATTTACCCGGTTTCTTTTTTCAGTCAGGCTTTTGATTTAGCGAGTCAGATACAGGAAAATCTTCATCAGATCGAAATTTTTCAGATCGAGTTGTTTGAGGCGCAGAAAAAAGAACATGAGGCACATATCCAGTCGGCAGTCCGGCAGACGGTAAATCCGCCGGTTATTTCAAATACGGTAACCCCCGAAGATCGCAAACCGGAGAAACCGGAGAAGCCGGAGAAGCCGGAGAAGCCGGAGCAAGCGCCTCCGCTTTTATTTTTACTTCAGGAGATGGCTGCCCCGACGCCCGATGATTCTGTTCGCGAGATTGCAGCGCCAAAGCATACGCCCAAGACAGATGAGTGCATTGATCTGAGGAAAATAATTTCCCTCAACGACCGTTTTCTTTTTTGCCGCGAATTGTTTTCAAACAATGAGAATCTGATGAACCGGACAATCAACGAACTCAATCAGATAGAGTCGTATGAAGCCTCTGTTGATCTGGTAAGCAAACGTTTTGAATGGAACCCGGATGACACATTCGTCTCAGACTTTCTATCTGTTTTGAAAAAAAGATTTTCGGTAGAGAAATGAAACTTTATGTAGTACCCACTCCGGTCGGAAATCTCGAAGATATGTCTTTTCGGGCGATTCGGATATTGAAAGAGGTAGATTTGATTTTAGCGGAAGATACCCGTAAAACCGGAATCCTTCTGAAACACTATCAAATAGATAACCGCTTGCAATCGCACCATAAATTCAATGAACATCAGCAGGTTGAAAAGATCGCAGCGCGAATAAAGGCAGGCGAACGGATCGCTCTCGTTTCCGATGCGGGTACGCCGGCTATTTCTGACCCCGGCTTTTTATTGGTCAGGGAGTGTATCGACCGGGGGATCGAGGTTGAATGTCTGCCGGGGGCAACGGCATTCGTTCCGGCTTTGGTCGTATCGGGGATGCCAAACGAACGGTTTTGTTTTGAAGGCTTTCTGCCTGTCAAGAAAGGTCGTCAAACCCGCCTCCGGTCGTTGCAGGCTGAGGAAAGAACCCTCGTTTTTTATGAATCACCCCACCGGCTACTTAAAATGTTATCTCAACTATCCGAATTATTCGGGGGTGATCGCTTTGTATCCATATCGAGGGAAATATCCAAACACTTCGAAGAAACATGCCGTGGCACGTTGCATGAAATGATCGCACACTTTTCAGAGCATACACCGAGGGGGGAGTTTGTCGTTGTAGTTCGGGGAAGAGAGGAAGAACGAAGGAAAGTAAGTATAAATCAATGTTAAATATAAAAATAGAGAAAGATTATGAAAAGAATTTTATTGTTTTGCCTGAGTGCAATCGTCATGACTTCCTGTGTGGAAAATTCAGCAGAATACAAAAAACTGCTAAATGAAAATGAATCATTAAAAGCTGAAAAAATAAAAACAGCTTACGATATGGAGGATATGATTTCTACGTTAAATGATATTCATACAGATATTCAATCTCTCCGTGAATCCGAAAACTACCTGAATGTCGAACCGTCGGGCGAAATGAGTGTGGCGAAACAGACTCAAATCAAAAATAACATCCGTCTGATCGCAGAAACATTGCAAACCAATCGTACACAATTGGCTGCATTGGAAGAAAAGATGAAGAAAAGCAATATACAATCTGCCGCTTTACAAAAAACCATCGAACGCCTCAATTCCGAAATCAACCAAAAAGCGCAAATGATCGCTTTATTGCAGCAAGATTTAGCGAAAAAAGATATTCGAATCAGGGAATTGGACGAACAATTGGAAAACATAACCATAACGGCATCCGCCCAAGCAAAAACAATCAGCATTCAAGATAAGGAAATGCATATGGCCTACTATTGTTTCGGTACGAAAAAGGAGTTGCAGGAACAGGAAATCCTTTCAAGGGGAGGGCTTTTTGCCAAAACAAAAGTGTTGCAGGGAAATTTCAACAGAGATTATTTCCTTACAGTCGATACCAGAGCAAATACCGAAGTCCAACTCTTTTCCCGCAAGGCGAAAATTCATTCCAACCATCCGGAAAAATCGTACGTATTTTTTAAGGATGTGAACGGAAACCTGACTTTATCCATCATTGAACCTGAATTATTCTGGAGCCTAAGCAAGTATTTGGTGATAGAA
>JAIRJR010000020.1 GCA_031260575.1 Tannerella sp. | reverse complement strand
CTGTTGTTTGCAGGAACAATGGTAGTCGTTTTTGTTTTAGGTCTGTTGGCAGCTTCCGTAACGCAGCGACGGGCAGAAGTAGCCAGCATATTCAATAACAAAAAAGTTGAAATCAAAGGGATTGAAGGTAGAAATGAAATTTTCGGCGAAAATTATCCACGCGAATACGAAACATGGAAACAAACTGCCGATACGAGTTTTCAGTCCATGTTCAATGGAAGTAAAGCAGAAGATGTATTGGCTGCACGTCCCAATATGGTAGTTCTGTGGGCAGGATATGCCTTTGCAAAAGACTACAAATCGCCTCGCGGACACATGCACGCCATAGAAGATGTTTACCATTCTTTGCGTACAGGGGCGCCAATGACGCCGGAAGAAGGACCTCAACCGGCTACTTGCTGGACTTGCAAAAGTCCGGATGTTCCCCGAATGATGCAGGAAATCGGCGTTGACAGCTTCTATAAAAAGAAATGGGCTGCGCTCGGCTCCGAAATTGTCAATCCTATCGGTTGCGCCGATTGTCATGATGCTGCCACGATGGATTTGCACATCAGCCGTCCGGGTTTAGTCGAAGCCTTCCAACGGCGTGGAATGGACATCAAAAAAGCAACTCAACAGGAAATGCGTTCATTGGTATGCGCTCAGTGCCATGTTGAATATTATATGAAAGGCGATGATAAATATTTGACTTTCCCTTGGGACAAAGGCTTATCGGTGGAAAATATGGAAGCTTACTACGATGAAATTCAATTTTCCGATTTTACACATAAATTAAGTAAAGCCTTAATTATTAAAGCACAACATCCTGATTACGAAATAGCTGCGATGGGTATTCATGCACAACGCGGCGTTTCCTGCGCCGACTGTCACATGCCTTACAAGAGCGAAGGCGGAATAAAATACAGCGACCACCACATTATGAGTCCTTTAGCAATGATAGACCGCACATGTCAGGTATGCCACCGCGAAAGCGAAGAAACTTTGCGTAACAATGTCTATGACCGTCAGAAAAAAGCATTTGAACTGCGCGACCGTCTGGAAGTCGAATTGGCAAAAGCTCACCTCGAAGCGCAATTTGCATGGGGAAAAGGCGCTACGGATGCACAGATGAAAGACGCATTGAAACTCATTCGCCAGGCAATGTGGCGCTGGGATTTCGCAGTGGCTTCCCATGGCGGCTCTTTCCATGCTCCGCAGGAAATTGAACGGATTTTGGGACATGGTTTAGATAAGGCATTACAGGCAAGAATGGCTGTATCAAAAGCGCTTGTCAGCTTGGGTTACACCGCCGACGTTCCTCTGCCTGATGTTTCAACCAAAGAAAAAGCGCAGAAATACATTGGTTTGGACATTCCTGCCGAAGAAAGCGCTAAAGCAAAATTCCTGACTACGATAGTGCCGGAATGGTTGAAAAAAGCGAAGGAAAACAAACGTTTAATGTAAAAATCAGATTATACCTATGTGGAAACAGCCTTGGGGATATATTGAAGGATGGACAATTTGCGGAGGAATATTTATCACAGGAATGATTTTACAGTTTTCTACCGGAAAAATTGTTCCTGAATCTTTCCACTTTCCTTTCAATTTGATTTCCGGAGCTGTTTTCATGGTTTTTTTATTGCTGTTTTACCTGACATCAAAGAAAATCAAAGTACTTCAATGGTTTTCCGGATATACGGCGGCAATTACCTCACTCGCTTCTTTATTGCTTTTGGTAGTCATCATGGGACTTACGCGGCAATCGCCTTCTTCCTCTGACCTTTCTTACACCGGCGGATGGATGCGCACCGGATTTATGCAGATGACTGTATCCTGGTCTTTTATACTTCTTTTCCTCTATTTCGTGTGGGTTTTAGGCTTGGTGGTTTTGAAGCGGGTGAGTTGTTTTAAATGGAAAGATACCGGATTTATATTGAATCATTTGGGATTATTTATCGCTCTTTTTGCAGCATTGTTGGGAAGCAGCGATTTGCAGCGTGTCCGGATGACAACCACCCAAAATAGCGCCGAATGGCGGGCAACCAATGACAGGGACGAAATGGTCGAACTTCCGCTGGCGATTGAATTGAAATCGTTTACCATCGACGAATATCCTCCCAAACTGATGTTGCTGGATAACAAGTCCGGAGAAGCGCTTCCCGCAAAGCAGCCGAAAAATGTGTCCGTAGAAACCTGCCCGATGAATGCCGGTTTATTGGATTGGAAATTGGAAATCACGAAATATCTACCTCTGGCGGCAACTGTTTTCAATCGTGATACGGTGAATTATGTAGAATATCAATCGGAAGGAGCAACTTCAGCCGTATATGTAAAAGCTCGTAATACAATAGACAATACCCAAAAAGAAGGCTGGGTGAGTTGTGGAAATTATTTATTCCCATACAATTCTTTGCGGCTGAACGACCAAGTGAGTTTGATTATGCCGACGCGTGAACCGAAACATTTCGAATCCAATGTAACCGTTTATGCGCAAAGTGGAGAAACAAAAAGCGCAACAGTCGAAGTGAATAAACCTTTGACGGTTGCCGGTTGGAAAATATATCAAACAAGTTATGATGAAGTGATGGGAAAATGGAGTCAGAAGAGCGTCTTTGAATTGGTCAAAGATCCCTGGTTGCCTGTCGTTTATACAGGTTTGTGTATGATGCTGGCAGGGGCTGTATTCCTGTTCATTTCGGCAAATCCTGTAAAAAGTAATTGATATGGAGTGGAAACATTTTATTTATTTTGCTTTCGCATCGGTGGTTAGTTGGATAATCGCCGCCATGCTTGCCTCTAAACCGCATAATTATTTTAAATCCATAATTTTTACATTATTGGGATTAGTTATATTCTTTGCATTTATTACCGGAATGTGGCTGTCTCTCGAACGTCCTCCGTTGCGCACGATGGGAGAAACGCGGCTTTGGTATTCTTTTTTCTTGCCGTTAGCAGGATTAATTACCTACATACGATGGAGATACAAATGGATTTTGTCGTTCAGTACGCTGTTATCATTTATATTTATTTGTATTAATCTGATTCATCCGGAAATACACAATAAAGCCTTGATGCCGGCATTGCAAAGTCCCTGGTTTGCACCTCACGTGATTGTCTATATGCTTGCCTACGCCGTATTCAGTGTCGCCACTCTCAACGCTTTATATTTATTGATAAAAATGAATAAAACAGAAAAGCAAACGGCAACGATGGCGCTGTGCGACAATCTGGCGTATGTCGGAATTGCTTTCATCACTATCGGTATGATATTCGGCGCTGTCTGGGCAAAGGCAGCTTGGGGACATTACTGGTCGTGGGATCCCAAAGAAACTTGGGCAGCTGCAACTTGGATGGGATATTTACTCTATATTCATTTTCGATTACACAAGCCGGCGGAATGGAAAATATCGTTATACCTGTTGATTTTTTCCTTTGTGCTGCTTCAGATTTGCTGGTTTGGGGTAAATTATCTGCCATCGGCTCGCGGCGTCAGCGTACACGTTTACAATTGAGAATCATAAATAATTATGAATTGTCAATTATGAATTATGAATTATTTTTAAAATAAAAATGTATGAAAAATTTAACTGCAATTTTACTCGGATTGCTGATAGGCATTCCCGGATTTTCTCAAACCACGGAGAACAAAGACAATGAGTTTAGCATGAATGCACAGCTTCGTCCGCGTGCCGAATACCGGAACGGAGTATTATTTCCACATGATGACGGAGCCGAAGCCGCCGGATTTATCAACAATCGCGCCCGTATTTCAATGGACTATAAACGTGATAAACTTGGATTAGGCTTTTCTGTTCAGCAGGTAGGCGTTTGGGGGCAAGATCCGCAAGTCGCCAAGACAGGACGAATGATGCTGAGCGAGGCTTGGGCTAATCTCAATCTGGGAGACGGATTTTTTATGAAGCTGGGACGTCAGGCTTTGGCTTACGATGACGACCGTATCTTGGGAACTTTGGACTGGCATGTATCGGGACGCCATCACGATGCTCTGAAAATGGGTTATGAAAACGCACAAAATAAATTACATTTGATATTGGCGTTTAATCAAAATGGCGATA
>JAIRJR010000370.1 GCA_031260575.1 Tannerella sp. | reverse complement strand
CGAGTAAGATTCGCGAAATTCAATTATCGCTATTCATTCCTTTTAAAACGAAGTGAAAAAGAGAAAAAAGGAAAATGCCGGCGGCTAACGGGCAACTTAGGAATTGTTTTGTATTAAATTGACCTTGCTTGCGAATCTCGTCATTGCGAGGAACGAAGCAATCTAAATAATCCATGTGTTTTATAGATTGCTTCGTTCCTCGCAATGACGGAAAAAAAGTCAGTTTATTTCGTAATATTTCCTTAGTGAAGCGGCGAGAGCGCGGTAGACAACGGCAGAATATGATGCGATTGAAAGTTCTTAATCTTTTTTAAAATCATAAACCAATAAAAATCAATTTAACATGAAGAAAGTGATGTATTTATTTATCGTAAGTATTGCGCTATGTACCGGCGCAACAGCCCAAACCGAATTGACCTTCAAAAGTAGTATGATTAGCAACGGAGGGGTTTTTAAAAACGGAAATAAACTGAAAACTAAAGAAGTAAGAGAGGTGATGTCGGAAAATAGCAAAGCATTGGGTATGTACAACAGCGGCAGGTCGCTTTTTGTTGCGGGACAGGTAATCGCTTATCCTTGCGCATTCTTGCTGGGATTTGACTTGGGAACACGTATAGGCGGAGGTTAAGGCAACGGAACGCTTTTAGCGGTAGGTGCAACAGGCACGGTTGCCGGATTGATAATATCACTTGTCGGTGACAGTAAAATTAAAAATTCAGTATTGTTGTACAATTCAAAGGCAAACAACAATTCGGCTTCCTATCAAGTAAACTTTGGTTTTACGCAAACGGGCATAGGATTAAGTATGCGGTTCTAAAACCTCGCTGGTGCGGATTGGCAATCCATGACAATGAGTGGATTGACAAGGCACGGATTGTAAATCCGCGCCGGCAAATCGACGAAAGATATTTTACACATTCTCGCAGGTACAGTAACTGTGTATCAAATCATTAAACAACGTCTTTGCAAGTCCCCAATTTTCAGCGCTTATACAATACTTTACCCTGGGTGGGAATATCTCGCCTTGTATTAATCCTGAGTCCTTTAACTCCGAGAGGTGTTGCGATACCGTAGCTTTGGCGATGGGTAACACTTCGTGAATGTCTCCAAAAAAGCACTCATTTCGCGATGCCAAAAATTTCAATATTGCAATGCGGGTGGGATGCCCCATTGCCTTGGCAAAACGCGCCAACCGTACTTCCTGTTCCGTATACTGCTTTTTCATTTCAGAGATTAAAATAGTGAGTGCAAACTTACGGCTTATATTTCACATTACCAAATAATGTCTTTCATTTGCGACTGATTCAGAGAATGTTATGTTCGTTGTTCGGCGAATTGCAAATATTTAATAAAACATAAATATTGTGCAATAACTTTTTTTATTCAACAATATAATATTTCTTTGCGGCTGAGATATAGGCAATTGCGTTCGTTATTTGTCGAACAACGAACATCTGTATACTTGTTCCGGAAAAAGATTATGTTTTATGAATTAATATAAGGAGAGCGTTTATGTTTAAATTAAAAGAATTTATTGGGGAGTTTTTGGGAACCTTTCTATTGGTTCTTTTCGGTTGCGGTTCTGTGGCGGTTGCGGTTCTATTCGGTGAATACAACAGCATTATTCAAATCGCGCTTGCGTGGGGGATTGGCGTGATGCTGGCTATCTATCTGACACGTCATTTGTCGTGTGCGCATCTAAATCCTGCGGTTACGATTGCAATGGTAGTCGGTAAACGAATGGGCGCAAAGAAATTACCCGCTTACCTTACGGCTCAGTTGTTAGGAGCATTTGTGGCAGGTTTGACGACATTAATGCTGTTTTCGCCTTCTATAGAGGCATTTGAAAGCGCTACCGGCATAGCCAGAGGCTCGGAAGCATCGTGGGCAACTGCCAAGATGTTTGGCGAATTTTATGGCAAGGGGAGCGCTATCGTTTCGATGCCATTAGCTATTGCGGCTGAGGCTTTTGGTACGTTCTTATTGGTGTTGCTCATTTTCGCACTGACTGAAGGATGTAATGTGGGTCGTCCAAGTGATGGAATGGCGCCGGTCTTCATCGGTTTGACGGTAACATCCATCATATGTTTGATTGCTCCGCTTACGCAGGCAGGGTTAAATCCGGCACGTGATTTTGGCCCGCGACTTGTGGCGTGGGCGACAGGATGGGGCAATGCCGCCTTTCCCGATTCAAGTGGAGGTTTTTTCTGGGTTTATATTTTAGGCCCGATTGTCGGAGGGACGATTGCTTCCATATTCTGGCTTTGTGTTGTGGAACCGAATATGAAGCCTCGAACAAATGACGACGAATGTGAATGTAATTAATCGTATTTTAATCATTTTAATAAAAAGCAATTATGAATAACATTGTAAAAATTATTTTGGCCGGAGGCTTTCTGGGAGCCGGCAAAACAACGCTTCTTTTGAAAGCATCGCAGCATTTATTGAGTCGCGGGAAAAATGTGGGATTAATCACCAACGACCAGGCGCCCGAACTCGTTGACAGTGTGCTGCTGGTAAACAACGGATTGAACGTGGAAGAAGTCAGCGGAAGTTGCTTCTGTTGTAATTTCAACGGATTTATTGATGCCGTTCAGAAATTCAATATTGACAAAACGGTTGATTACATCATTGCCGAGCCGGTTGGAAGTTGTACCGACCTGTCAGCTACGATTGTACAACCGCTTAAACAATACTGGAGCGATAAGATAGGAATTGCCCCGCTTTCAGTACTTGCAGACCCTGAACGCCTTGCTTCAATTTTGGATGGCGGCGATGCCGGGCTTCATGCAGACGCGGCGTATATTTTCCGCAAACAGCTTGAAGAAAGTGATATGATTGTAATCAATAAAATAGACCTCCTGCCGGCAGCTCAATTGGACGATTTGGCAAATAAGACCAAGCAGGCTTATCCCGATTCAATCGTAATGTCGGTTAGCGCCTTGACAGGAGAAGGCATAGACGCATGGTTGGATGAAGTAATCTGCCGCAATGATTCGGGCAACAGGCTTATTGAAGTTGATTACGACAAATATGCAAATGGCGAGGCTGTACTTGGATGGCTGAACGGAACGGTCGCATTATCCGGCGAAACCACCGATTGGGACAAATTCATCATTACCTTTATGAACGAACTATGTGCACGTTTTGAAAAAGACGCACTTCCGATAGGCCACGTAAAAGCCATTCTTGAAAATAACGAAAACACAGTGGTGGTGAATTTTACGGGAGGAATAAGCACAATGACTGTTCGCGGCTCGGCAAGCTCCGGAGATGCGTGTAGACTGACTATCAACGCACGTGTGGAAACAACGCCCGAAAATTTGGACGCTATGGTGCGCACTGTACTTAATGCTCATTCAGAATCGTTTACATGCACCGAAGTCGCTTGGAAATTCCTAATGCCCGGCTATCCGGCTCCTACTTACCGTTTTGATACAATCGTATCGTTATGAAATTTGATACAGCCTTTTTTCTGTAAGAAAGCTGTATATTTGCAAAAACTTTTTGATCATGAAGGAAGAACAGATAAGCGAAATGCTTGATGTATTAAGCGAACGATTATTGCTCAGTCGTTCTGCTAATGGCTTGTGGCGTGGAAAACTTTCATCGAGTGCCATTTCGACCGCTGTTTCCATATTCGCATTGTATAGCGTTGATAAAGACAAATATCGCATCTTTATTCAAAACGGAACAGCATGGTTGCATCAAACGATGCTGCCCGATGGTGCGTGGGGCGACACCACCGAAAGCCCTCCGAATATGACTGCAACACTTCTTGCTTATGTCGCGCTTCATGCGGCAGACAAACCTTCGGAAAAAACAAAAAAATATTTATTCGAAAAATTCGGCGGTTTGACAGACGGGCATATCATTCAGGGCGTTTTGTCACATTATGGAAAAGATTTGACATTTTCGGTACCCATCTTGTCGATGTGCGCATTAGCCGGCATCATTCACAGTTGGGATGAAGTGCCGAAATTACCTTTTGAATTGGCAGTTTTACCGCAACGTTTTTTTCGTTTTTTGCGTTTGCCGGTAGTCAGTTATGCCATTCCTGCACTGATAGCGGTGGGTGTCCTGCGCCACAGGAAAGGAAAACGCGGATTATTGTATCGTTGGCGTGAAAGGTTTGTTACTCAATCATTGAAGGTATTGGAAAAGTTACAACCCGCACATGGCGGTTTCCTTGAAGCCGCCCCTTTGACGGCTTTTGTAACCATGTGTATGACAGGCGCCGGTTTTGTCGATCACCCTACCACACAACGTTGTGTGGGATTTCTGACGGATACAGTACGGGACGATGGCGCATGGGCTATCGACACCGACCTGGCAAGTTGGGTTACCGCATTGAGTATATGCGCTTTGGGAAACAGAATCGGGAATAAGGAAGAACTCTCCCATTTGATCAGAAACAATGCTTTCAAGGAAAAACATCCTTTTACCGGCGCAAAGGAAGGTGGATGGGGATGGACTGATTTACAGGGCGCTGTCCCCGATGCAGATGACACAGCCGGGGCTTTGGTGGCTTTACATATTTTACTCGACGGCAAAATATGCCCCGAAATAGAAAAGGGTATCGAATGGTTGTTGGACCTACAGAACAGTGATGGAGGAATCCCTACGTTTTGCAAGGGATGGGGTAAACTGCCGTTTGACCGCAGTAGTCCCGATATTACCGCCCATGCGATTCTGGCTTTTGAATTATGGCGCGATACCTTACCGGAAAAGATAAATGGAAAAGTAAATGCAAGTATGAAGCGTATGTTGCTGTGGATGAAAAAAAATCAGCAACCCGACGGCTCATGGAACCCTTTGTGGTTTGGCGACCAAAATGCTAAAGACGAACGTTCGCCTGTATATGGTACAGCCGTGGCTGTCGAGCACTTGAATGTTTCATCCAATCCTGCAGCGAAGGAACTGGCAGTTAAGGCAGCCGCATACCTCGTATCAGCCCAAAATAAAGACAACGGATGGGGCGGCACAAAAGGAGTTTGTTCGAAAATTACATTGACAGCCAAAGCAATAAGCGCTTTGTCCGCTTTTTCCATACAATATGGTGAAGTTGTTGAAAAGGGATTTGACTACCTCTATTCGGCCTGGAAGTCGGGCGAATTGGAAAAAAGGGAGCCAATCGGACTGTATTTTGCCCGTTTATGGTATTCCGAGGAATTGTACAATATTACTTTTGTACTGACTGCGTTGAATAATTTAGTTTCATAACACTACATCCTTTCCGGCGAATCAATTCCCAGCAATCTGTTTATTTTTTTTGCACATATACTAATCTCGTTCATAAAATGAGTTATTTGAATAGTTGAAATTTCAAATTTAAAAGAGTATCTAATTCTTTATACACGCAATATGCGGTAAATGAGATA
>JAIRJR010000369.1 GCA_031260575.1 Tannerella sp. | reverse complement strand
GGCTTAATGATAATTCCCATACGATTTTCCCTTTAAATTTTTAAAAAATCTTCAATGATAGCTAACGATTTTTCCGTGAAGAGCAGATTGGTTGCATCCAATACTTTATAGGTGTTCATCTCGGAGACGGTTACCACTGTTGCCGCTTTCAGATTACGAGCCGATAAAAACACAGGTTGATTGTTTTCCGGCAATACAAAAAGAAGCTTCTTCCCATCTAATTTCAAGTCTTGCATGAAAGTAATAAAGTCCTTAGTTCTTGGCGCTTCCATCGTAAAATCTTCCACAATAGTGATTGCATTTTCTTTGGCTTTGTACGAAAGAGCCGATTTACGCGCTAATGCTTTCACTTTCTTATTGATTTTAAAGCCATAATCGCGCGGTTTAGGCCCGAATGCTCGACCTCCTCCTACTAAAAGCGGTGATTTAACATCTCCCCGACGAGCGCCTCCGCCGCCTTTCTGTCGACCCAGCTTGCGCGTACTTCCCGTTATTTCGTTTCTTTCTTTCGTTTTATGCGTTCCTTGACGCCTGTTCGCCATGTGTTGCTTCACATCCAAATAGATAGCGTGATCATTCGGCTCAATTCCAAAAACCGTATCGTTAAGCGTAACCGTTCGTCCGGTATCTTCTCCTTTGTTGTTAAATACGTTTAATTGCATGTCTTAAATCTTTATTATTAAAATTGAACCGTTCGCGCCTGGAACTGAACCTTTTACCATTAAAACGTTTTGTTCAGGCAGCACTTTAATCACTTGCAGGTTTTGAATGGTCACGCGGGCATTCCCCATTTGACCGCCCATGCGAGTACCTTTGAATACTTTCGCAGGAGTTGCACACGCGCCGATAGCGCCCGGTTTGCGCTGACGGTCGCTCTGGCCGTGTGTGGTCTCACCCACGCCACTAAAGCCATGACGCTTCATAACTCCCTGGAAGCCTTTACCTTTCGATGTGCCTACAATGTCGACAAACAATACGTTGTTTAAGAACTCCGCTGTAATCACATCACCGAGCTTATACTCAGTCTCAAAATTTTTGAACTCAGCCAAGTATCGCTGCGGAGCTACGCCTGCTTTTTTGAAGTGACCAACTTCAGGCTTTGGGGTTTTATTCTCTTTCTTTTCCTGGAAACCCAATTGTACAGCCTGATAACCGTCTTTCTCTTCTGTTTTAATCTGCGTAACAACACAAGGACCTACTTCGATAACAGTGCATGGAAGATTTTTTCCCTCGGCACTGAAAATGGATGTCATTCCAATTTTTTTTCCTAATAATCCTGGCATTTCATTTGTAATTTAATAATTCTTAATCTCTTAATTTTTAATTGAAGATAAAAGGCGTCAAACTTTTATCTCTACTTCTACTCCACTGGGTAATTCCAACTTCATCAAGGCGTCGACCGTTTTGGAGGTTGAACTGTAAATGTCTATCAACCGTTTGTAGGACGACAACTCGAACTGTTCGCGCGCCTTCTTGTTAACAAAGGTTGAGCGGTTGACTGTAAAGATCCGTTTGTGCGTAGGAAGAGGAATTGGTCCGCTTACCGCTGCGCCGGTTGCCTTCACCGTCTTTACGATTTTTTCCGATGATCGGTCGACCAACGAATAATCGTAAGATTTCAATTTAATTCTTATTTTCTGACTCATATCTTTTTGTAAATTATTTAATTAAATCAACGCGTCCATACATTTCGGTCAATACCTGTTTTGCTATCGACGAAGTTACCTGCTCATAATGAGAGAATTGCATAGAAGAAGTAGCGCGTCCGGAAGTAATGGTGCGTAGCGCTGTCACATATCCGAATGTTTCGGCTAACGGCACTTTCGCTTTCACAATCCGCGCACCTGTATGGCTCGATTCCATCCCTTCCACTTGCCCGCGACGTTTATTCAAGTCGCCGATCACGTCTCCCAGATGGTCTTCAAGAGTTACTACTTCAATGTTCATAATTGGTTCCAACAAAACCGGCTCTGCTTTGACACAAGCGTTTCTATACGCTTGCATGGCGCAAATTTCGAATGATAACTGGTCGGAATCGACAGGGTGATAGGAACCGTCCTCCAAAACAACTTTCAGTTTATTCATCGCAAATCCGGCAAGCACGCCATTATTCATGGCTTTTAAAAATCCTTTTTGTACGGACGGGATATATTCTTTAGGAATGTTACCGCCCTTCACTTCGTCAACAAACTGCAAGCGACCTTCAAAATCAGGGTCAGCAGGTCCTATGCTAACAATAATATCAGCAAACTTACCTCGACCGCCTGTTTGTTTTTTATAAACCTCACGTATATTCACCGTCTTTGTAAGGGCCTCTTTGTAAGCTACTAACGGACGTCCCTGGTTCGATTCCACCTTAAATTCGCGACTTAGACGGTCTACAATAATTTCAAGGTGAAGCTCTCCCATTCCTTGTATCACGGTCTGACCCGTTTCCATATTTGTTTCGACCCGGAAGGTCGGGTCTTCTTCTGCTAATTTCGACAAACCGACACTCAATTTATCAATGTCTTTTTGCGTCTTGGGTTCAATGGAAATACCGATAACCGGTTCCGGGAATTCAATCGACTCGAGCACAACAGGCTTATTTTCATCACACAAGGTATCACCTGTTCGAACATCTTTGAATCCTACAAAGGCTCCGATATCGCCACATCCGATTTTTGCCATCGGGTTCTGTTTGTTTGAATGCATCTGAAACAGACGTGAGACACGTTCTTTCTTCCCCGTGCGTACATTTAACACATAAGTTCCTGCATTCATCTCTCCCGAATAGACGCGAAAGAAGCACAAACGACCCACAAACTGATCGGTTGAAATCTTAAAAACCAACGCGGATAGCGGCTCTTCCGAAACAGGCCTGCGTACGATCACCTTTTCAGGGTCATCCGGTTCATGGCCTTCGATAGCCGGCGTGTCCGACGGACTTGGTAGATAGGCGCATACGGCGTTAAGCAATGTTTGTACGCCTTTATTTTTGAATGAAGAGCCGCAAATCACCGGATAAATCGCCATACTCAATGTTCCTTTACGAATAGCTGCGTGGATTTCTTCTTCGGTAATGGCAAACGGATCATCG
>JAIRJR010000336.1 GCA_031260575.1 Tannerella sp. | reverse complement strand
AGATAAAACCACCTCAGCGTATACCGTTAAATTATATGATGGTCAACAATTTGTGTTCAATAAGCAAGAAATAGTTTATCCTACCGGTGTGGTGGTAATGACTCAAGACATCAAATTCCTGAAAAACACGGAGGTGGCGGTTGAGTTTCGCGTGAATCCATCCAATGCGATATTCAATTATCATGTTGGCTCCAATGAATGCCAGATTGCATTTGACAAGATAAATGGGATCACAACGTATTCTTATGTGACCGATCCTGAGAGATTTCACTTAACGCGTATCGAACAGGCTAAGGATACGAAAGGGACGGTTAAAGAAGGACATTATATAGCCTATATAGCTGATAACGGAGGATATAACGCATACAAATTTACAATGGCTTTGGTGCTTACGACTCAAAATCAAAATGGTGAATCCATCCAATTATCTTCGTCAGCGATTGCATTGCAACGAAAAAAAGACACCGGATTGCCCATCGTTGTTATCCATACTGAAAACAAAACGGAAATCAGAGATAAAGAAAACTGGATCAACGCAATCATGACCATTGACGGAGTAGGTGAATTTCCCGACTTTGAGGGTACTACTTCCATTCGCGGACGAGGAAACTCCACTTGGGGGTATCCCAAGAAACCATACGCCCTTAAACTGGACTCGAAAAGCGAATTGTTGGGAATGCCCGCCCATAAACGTTGGGTTCTACTTGCCAATTACATAGATCGTACGTTGATACGTAATCATATTGCCTTTGAAATTTCGCGAAGAACAGGGCTTGAATGGACAGTTCGGGGACAATTCGTAGAGGTGATGCTGAACGATGTGCATTTGGGCAATTATTACCTTTGTGAACAAATTAAACCGGATGAAAACCGTGTGAATATAACTGAAATGAGTCCTGAAGATTTGGATGAGGAATCCATATCAGGAGGGTATGTGCTTGAATATGATACGTATTATGATGAAATCAATAAATTCAAATCTAAAATATTTGATTATCCGGTTATGTTCAAAGAACCTGATGTGGATGTTCTGCAACCGGAACAATTCGAATATATGCAAAATTATATTGATTCGCTTGAATTACTGCTCACAGAGCCGGATTTTGCTCAAACAAGGGCGTATGCTTCGCTTATTGCCGATACCACATTTATTGATTGGTGGTTTGTGATGGAACTGACCGGTAATTATGAGGCAAGACATCCAAAAAGCACCTATTTTTATAAAGGACGTAATGATGTATTGAAAGCAGGTCCTGTATGGGATTTTGACTGGGGAACATACACGGGTGCAAGAATAACAGGATTTTATGCCAAAGAATCGCTGTATTATTCTCAATTATTTAAAGACCCTGTATTTGTAAACAAAGTAAAAGCGCGATGGAGGCAATTTAAACCTTTATTTAAAGAGATTATTGATCTGATTCCGGCTGACGGAAACGCTTTGGCTATTTCTGCAGAATTGAATGATGAGATGTGGAGTTTACTCAATGTTGACAATAATAATGGCGATAAGAATTATTCATTTAGAGATGCAATTTCACTAATGAGTTCTGTCTTTGCCGACCGGTTGAATTGGCTTGACGGCCAGATTAACAATTTAAGATAAGACCGTAAGAGGGTAAGATTGTAGGATAAAAAATGGCAGGTGTTTCCTACGGGAGCACGGATTTATGTATCCGTATGCCATTGTCTTCCAAAGCAATCAGTTTTTGTTTGTATAAAGATCCGATTGCTTTTTTGTAGTTTTTTTTACTGCAGGCAAGTAGGGCTTGAATTTCAGATGCATCGCTTTTATCGTGTAGTGGCAGGAAACCTCCATTGTGATTGAGGGCATCGAGGATGCGCCGGGCGACACCGTCTACTTTCTCATAGCCTAATTTCTGCAAGCTCACATCGATTTTATCGTCTTCTCTTATTTCTTTGATATATCCTTTTAGGTGTTCTCCTTTGTCGAGCATGCGGAAAACTTCGTTATGGTATAACAAACCCCAATGCAGATTGTTGATTATCACTTTATATCCCATCTTTGTTTCTTCGACTACCAATAAGTCCACTTCCTCGTTGTGTTCATAATGTGGCGGCACATTGTCTAAAAATTTGTCGATACGCGCCGAAGCAACAATCCGGTCGGTGACATGATCAAGGTAAACATAAACAATATACCCATGTCCCTTTATCATTTGTATTTTTTGTTCGCGAAAAGGAACCAACAGGTCTTTCATAATGCCCCATTCCAAGAAAGCGCCCACCTGTGTAATTTCTTTCACTATCATCCACTGAAAATCGCCCACGATCGCTAAAGGTTTGATTGTCGTGGCAATCAGACGGTTTTCGTTGTCGTGATAGATAAAGACATCAACTTCGTCGTCTACCCGGCATGCTTCCGGGACATATCGCGTAGGAAGCAGGATCTCAATTCCGTCGCCTCTGTCTAAATATACACCGAAGTCAACAGTCTTTATTACTTTGAGGGTGTTGATTTTACCTATATTCATTTCGTTCTATTTAATCTGATATGCCATCAATGTATCGCCATGGCGGAGGTACAATACGCCTTTGTGAATGACAGGGTGTGCCCAGTGTGTTCCACTGCCGAAAGTCACACTAAAACTGCTAATCAGTTCAAACTTTTCAGGGTTAGGTCTGACCAGATTCATTGTGCCCTTTTCGCTGTAACAGTAGAGCATCCCATCGGCAGAAATCACACTGCATGGAGCGATATCTCTTACTTTGTATTTTGTTTCTCCGGTGTTCCAATCCACACAAAACCAGTTTCTGTCCCGATGTCCGGATGCATATACATAGTCGCCAATTCGTACGGCGCCACCCATTTGTGTGTCTAAGTTGAGATTTTCCCATACTTGTTCCACCTCTTTTCCTCCATTTTTCAAGCGAAGCATGACTGATCCTCCGCGATCGCCTGTAGGAGAAAAAATCATGCCATTATGGTAGAGTGGAGTGTTCGGATGATTGTTGAATTCGCTTGTCCGCGGGAACGACCATAATTTTTCACCCGTATCCATATTTATTGCGATGATGTAATCAAAGACGGATGTAACCACGATGGCTATTTCCCGGTCGTCAATATACTGCGGCGAACAATAGGCTGATACTGTGCTTTCGCCGGGTGTCGTCCATATCAAATCCCCGGTATTCTTGTTCAATGCTACGATGTTGTGACTGACGCCTCCGGGTGTCATTATGATTTTTTCATCCACAATCAAAGGCGATTCGGTGACACCCCAGGTAATTCCCTGACCATCGAAATCGGAAAACAGATCCTTCGACCAAACTTCGTCAAGGGTTATTGTATCTAAACATACGAGTTTACCGTAAGCGGAGTAGATATACAGTTTCCCATCGTTTATGCAAATTGTGGAACGCGGCCCGCTGTTATTTTCATTCCAATCCGGACAGATTTCTTTTTTATGAAGTAGTTGCCCATTGAGATCGAATGCAAAAAGGGTGAGCATGTCGTTGATCAGTCCTGTTATAAAGAGTCTGCCGTTAGCAATAGCCGCCGAAGTATGACCTTCGCCCAATCCTTCGTATTTCCACAACAATTGGGGACCATCGACAGGCCATTCTTTCAATAAACCCGTTTCGTTGTATATCCCATCACGCTTTTCGCCCCGCCATTGTGAGTTTGCAGATTCGGAAGTATGGGTTTGTGGTCGTAGGCTGCAGGCATAGAACATTAACAATAATAAAACTGTAATTATCAATCGAGAACCAAGCATGTATATTTTTTGATAAATCATTAAGCGTTATTTGATTTTATAAGCCATCAGCGTATCGCCATGGCGGAGGTACAGTATACCATTGTGGATTACCGGATGTGTCCAGTGTTCGCGTGTGCCCAAAGTCACTTCAAAACGGCTCACCACATCGAACTTGTCAGGGTTGGGTTTTACCAGGTACATCGTTCCTGTGTCTGAATATACATAGAGCATTCCATCGGCTAAAATCACATTAGTCTGGCCAATCTGAGGCTCCTTGTATTTTGTTTCTCCGGTATTCCAATCGACACAAAAGAAGAACTGGTGGTTGTGCCCCGAAGCGTATACATAATCGCCCGCTTTAATGGCTCCACCCATTTGGTTATCCATTTCCGGATTTTTCCAAACTTGTTCAACCGCTTTCCCGCCGTCTTTTAAACGAAGCAACATGGCTCCTCCCCTGTAGCCCGTAATGCAAAAAACCATGCCATCTCTGTATATCGGGCTGTTCGGGTGAATGTTACGTTGGTTGGCTTGCGGATGCGACCAGACCACTTCTCCCGTATTGGCATTGAAGGCAACGATATCCTGGAGCGTGGCTGTGATAACCATTGGGATGGATTGGTCGCCGATATATACAGGCGAGCAATAGGAAGATGTCGTTCCCAAGCCTTTGGACGACCAAATCAAAGCGCCTGTATTTTTATTCAACGCCACCATATTGTGCGTGGTCCCCCCCGGTGTCAGGAAAATCTTTTCGCCCACAATCAATGGCGATTCAACCATGCCCCACATGATATTCTTGCCATCGAAATCGTTGAGCATGTCTTTTTTCCATACTTCATTCAGTGTGGCTTCGTCCAAGCAGAACAGTTGCCCCAATGAGTTGCCGATGTATAGTTTTCCGTCATTGACAACTACGGTGCAACGTGTGCCGGTATGGTTAGTCGTCCATTCTTTGCCTATAAGTTTTTTGGTTATCAACTTACCCGACATGTCGAGAACATATAGGAAGAGATTGTCGTCTTCCAATCCGGTGAGATAAATCTTCGCATTGGCAATAGCCACTGAAGCAAAACTATTACCCATTCCTGTATATGACCACATTAACTGCGGACCTCCGGCAGGCCATTGTTTCAACAGTCCGGTTTCGTTGTACACACCGTCACGATTTTCACCCCGCCACTGAGCGTTTTTTTGGGCTAACAATATAGCCGGAACAAAGATTGCAAGCAATAAAAAATTCTTTCTCATTTGTATAATATTGATTTGTAAATACCTAAGATTTTTCACGACACAAAGGTAGATGATTTTCATTAAAAACAATACGTTTGTGTCGATTTTAAGTTTTTTTGACTTTTGTGGTTTATTCTAACAATATTTAAATTGATAGCTCGTTATGTATGCAAGAATATAAATATAAGTAAATATGAAGTATAAACCTGTATTCGTTCTATGTGTCGCCATCCTGTTCAATTCCTGCAAGACCCCAATGGATGTGGCTTATTTACAGAGGATAGACTCACTGACCAAAGAGCAGATGGCGGCAATGAGCCAAACCTATTCGGCTATGATATGTGAAGATGATTTGTTGACCATTACGGTAACCGCATGGGATCCGACTTTAGTCGTAGCTTTTAATCCGCCTACGTATGCTTTTGCGACGCAGGGAGAAACAAATGTGTACAACGCACAACAATTGCAGACCTATTTGGTCGATAAGGAAGGGATGATTACATTCCCGGTTGTGGGGCGTATCGTGGCTGCCGGTCTTTCCAAACATGAATTAAGTATGAATCTTCAGAAGGAAATACGTAAATATGCCGATGATGCGATGGTTAACATTCAAATTATCAATTACAAAATTTCAATATTGGGCGATGTTGCCCGACCGGGTTCGATCAACATACGAAACGACAGGATCACAATCTTAGAAGCAATTGCTCAGGCGGGTGATTTAACTATCAACGGAAAAAGGGATAATATATTGATATACAGAAACAATAAAGGTAC
>JAIRJR010000317.1 GCA_031260575.1 Tannerella sp. | reverse complement strand
CAGTCAAACGAAATGATGGTTCGACGATGCTCACCAACCGTACTACGTTTCTTCATCTTATGCTGCTTTAAATTATGGCGCAAAATTACAACTTTATTCGTAATTATGGCGATTTTTTTAGGAACGGGCGGCAAACTTTGAAGAATGGATTTTTGTCGGTTGTACTTACGTCTCGGTATTGTACTCACTCTACGACGCTTTCGCCGCATTGCCGATAACGGGGCGGAGGCTTGACGCAGCGGCGGCTTCACTACCTTTCATGCGGGCTACAAACGTTCAATTTCGCACTGCCTTTTCCGCGGGGCTACTGCCGCCGTTGCGCCAAACCGCTCGTTGAACGAAACCTACGGTAGCTGCGTTGCCTCATTAACTATTAACATTTTGTTCGTAATCAACTGATTAAGATTAATATTTTTGACTGATTTGTCTAGCAATTTGATTACGATTATTTTGCAAAAATAATCAAATTAAATTGTTTTAAAAATGAATTCAAAAAAAAAGAAAGTTTAGAAATCAATGGCAACATTGTAACCCGTGCCATTAGAGAGGTAGAAGGCTTTGAAGTTCTATATGAGCGTTTTGGCCGTAACATGTCCGTATTGGGCAGAAGTGCAAAAACCCTTGAGAGTTATGGTCGTCATGTGGCGGCTATATCGTTGCATTTTGGGCGAACTCCTTTGGAGTTGGACGCGGAGGATGTTCAGGAGTATCTTTATGAACTTCAGCAGCGTTCCAAGACGCCTTCTCAAACGTATTTCAAACACACGGTTTTTTCGTTGCGCTTTTTGTTGAAAAGCGAAGGACTACCTTATGATTATCTTCTACTTCCGGAGATAAAGAAGGAAAAAAAACTTCCTGTTGTTTTGAGCAAGGAAGAGGTATGGCGTATGCTTTGCAAGTGCAAATATCTCAAACACAAGATGCTTCTTGGTTTGCTTTACGGTTGTGGTTTGCGATGCTTTGAGGTACGTAATGTCCGTTTGCGCGATTTGGATTTTGACCGTAAGGTTTTACATGTTGTTCAGGGCAAAGGCAAGAAAGACCGGTATCTTCCACTGTCGGAACATTTGATACGCGGATTGAAAGTTTATATTGGTGCAGAAAAGCCTCATGACTGGCTTTTTAACGGTAAGCCGGAAGCCCGTAGCGGCGGCGATTTTGACAATCGTTATTCACAGCGGGGGGTTCAGTGGGTGGTCAAGCAAACCGCCAAAGCGGCAGGTGTCCTTAAGGATGTTCATACACATACGTTACGTCATACTTTCGCTACTCATTTGCTTGAAGACGGTCTTGATATCCTTACCGTGAAAGATTTGCTGGGGCATGTTCGCATCGAAACTACGATGGAGTATTTGCATGTTGCCCGCAGCAATCCCCAACGCGCCTTCAGCCCTTTAGACACCCTTTTTGCACAATGCGCCCCCAAACAGAAGTAGGCTGTATCCTGCGTGGCTTGGGCGAACGGATAGAGAGTATCGGGCTGAATACCTTTCAACTGCGCACTTTATCAGCTTTGCGCAGATGCCGCACAGCGGAACTTGGCGGTCACGTGGATGCCTGCACGGAATGTGGCGTGGTTCGGATAAGTTATAACTCCTGCCGTAACCGGCACTGTCCCAAATGTCAGGGCAACAAGCGCGAAAAATGGATACAGGCAAGAAACGCGGAACTCTTGCCTGTTCCTTACTTTCATGTGGTCTTTACTTTGCCCGAAGAACTGAATATCTGTGCCTTGCACCATCCCAAAGAGGTGTATGGCATATTGTTCAAGTCCGCATGGGAAACCCTCTGCCGGTTTGGGAAAAACAAAGGTGTAACACTCGGTATGATTTCCGTGCTGCATACCTGGGGACAAACTTTGGGGCTTCATCCTCACCTGCACTGCATTGTACCGGGCGGTGGTATGGATAAAAATGGAAAATGGAGGAATATCCGGGTGGATGGTAAATTTCTTTTCCCTGTAAAGGCATTGGGAAAAGTATTTCGGGCAAAGTATGTTTCACTGTTACGCGAAGCCGAAATAGCGTCACAGGATGAAATTGCCCCTTTGTTTTCAAAACGATGGGTTGTTTATGCCAAGCGTCCGTTTGCACATCCGTCGCATGTAGTGGAATATTTGGGAAGATACACCCACAAGGTTGCCATTTCCAATCATCGGTTGATATCCTGTCAAAACAACAGGGTAAGTTTTTCGTACAAAGATTACCGGCACGGTGGCGTAAAAAAAGTAATGGAATTAGATGATACAGAATTTATTCGTCGTTTTGCACTGCATATTCTTCCTGCAGGGTTTGTACGCATCAGACATTTCGGGTTTTTGAGTTCCACATCCAAAAAAGTAACTATTCCATCTATCAGAGAACAGTTTCCCAGTATAGAAATATGTTTTATTGACATGAGGAAAACCAAACCTTTTGACCCGAAAATTTGTCCGTGCTGTGGCACTCCAACAATGATTACCATAGAAACCATCCCGGCCAGAGGACCGCCTCAATTAACTAACGATAAAAAACTTGACATGCAACAATGCTTCATCGCATGAACCACTTCGGTATCCGCTTTTTTAACGGACAGATATTTTATTGCCTGTAATTGAAGAAAACGGTCAAAAGATAGTATACTATTCGGAGCATGGAGCAAAAAACATTAGAAGCAACCGATAAAGAAAGGATGATTACAGTAATAATTGTTCATAAAAATGCTCGAAAACTCAAAACAAATGAAAAAAAACCGGAAAAAGAACCATCATAAAAACAACATTTTTCATCGCAATTCCCATAATACGTTCTGTGCAAATTGTCCGGTTTCGTTCAACTGCGTTTTCATCGCTTGTGCTCCGCACGCGACGAAAACTTTGTTATTACCTGCTGGCATTTTTTCATTCGTTTCTTACGCTGTTTCAAGGTTGAAACTTTAAAATGCTTTTAAAATCCTCAATATTAACAACTTTTATCGGAGGAAAATCAAGCGATTTCAGTACATTAAAATGGCGGTCATTGGTAACAAGATAATCGGCTCCTGCATTAAGAGCACAATCGGCAAACTTGTTGTCATCGGGGTCGAAAGTAATTAAATTCCACCTGTAATAATTATTGGCTTTTTTAACATTAGGGGAAAGTAGCAACTCGTTAATGATGTCATTTACAAAATGTTGATGATAAAAACGCGTCAAAATTTCACTATACTCAAAAAGCATATCGGTAGTATAGCAAAGTGTAATTTGCATATCACGGAACGCTTTCCATAAGCAATGATAGGGAGAAGTCGCAGGAAAACAGACTATCAGACAGTTTGTATCAAGAACAATCTTCATTAGTATGGAGTACGATAATGAGAGTTTAGAATTTCTTCTATTTGTTCATTGCTCAAAGAGATGTCATTTGCATAAAAATCAACTCTTTTTCGATAATAATCAAGCAACATGGCTTGAATATCAGCCTTTTCTTCTTCGCTTTTTA
>JAIRJR010000269.1 GCA_031260575.1 Tannerella sp. | reverse complement strand
TATTTACCGGCTCATTGATGGGGATTGAACCCCATGCCTCTTCTCTATCTTATGGTGTTACCAAATCGGCGGTGCATGCCCTGACCCAAAATTTAGTCAAATTTATGGTTCCCTATCAGTTACGGGTCAATGCCATAGCGCCGGGTTTTGTTGATACCGATTGGCAAAAGAATAAACCTGAAGATGTACGAAGGAATATCGAAAATAAAATAGCTTTAGGGCGCTTCTGCATGCCTGAAGAAATTGCGGAAGTATATCAAATGTTGATTGAAAATAAATACTTTAACGGAGAAATCATAACATTTGACGGAGGTTATTCATATAAATAGAACAAAATGAATCAAGAATACATTTTATCCCTTAAATCGATTGATACGGAGAATTATATAGACTTGTATTTTTTTCGGCCCATTGGTTATCAAATTGCGCGTTTTTTAAAGCATACGCCGATTACGCCGAATATGGTCACAATTTTTTCCATTTTTGTTGGCGCCGGTACCGGATTTATGTTCTATTTCGATAATCTGACCTACAATATCATCGGAATTTTACTGTTGACCTTAGCTAATATTTTAGATTGTGTAGATGGCCAATTAGCACGTATGACCGGAATCAAGTCGAGGATCGGGCGTATTTTAGATGGATTTGCCGGAGAAATATGGTTTTTATTGATTTATATCGGTCTTGCATTGCGTTTGACCGATACATATGGTACCGCATGGTTTTTTGTTCCGGCAGTCATTTCCGGTTTATCCCATATTCTTCAGGCAAACATTACGGATTATTACAAAACGTTACATCTATATTTCGAAAGCAAGGAAAAAGGCGATGAATTTCAAAACAAGGAACAGGTTAGAAATCAACAACATCAAATGAAGAACCGTCCGGAAAAATTTCTTTTTTCGATGTATACCATTTATACAAGTTTGCAGGAGAAAATGACGCCTGATTTGCAACAACTTCTAAAATGGTTACAAGAAAAATACGGCGATGATTTTCCTCAAGAAATACGTTTGAGTTTTTGTCGGCAAAATGCAAGATTTATGAAACGTTATATAGACTTTTTGACATTCAACGGGCGGACGATCGTATTATTCCTTCTTGTCCTTAGCGGTTATGTTTGGTTTTATTTCATATACGAAATCATCATTCTCAATCTTATTTTGTTTCTCTCAATCAAGAAACACGAAAAAATGTGTTGTCAAATTTTAGACCAAATCTCCCGGATATGAGAAAAATAGTTTTTGATCTACAAGACCTCCGGGAAATAAGCCCGGTATTCAATAATAAAATCATCGCTTTTTGGATGAAAAGGATATTGAAATGGCTTGATTTTGAAAAAGTCAATCAAATACATGCCAGTCATTGTCACGTCAATGGAGCAGCATTTACATCAGCGATGTTAGCCGATCCCATAATGGATGTGAAATATTTGATTCATCATAAAGAGCGATTGGACTCATTGCCTCAAGGCGCTTTTATTACCGTTTCCAACCATCCGATCGGTTCATTAGACGGAGTTATCCTGATTGATATTTTTGCTTCCATTCGTGATGATTTTAAGTTGATGGTCAATGAGATACTTGGGAAAGTCGGCGCCTTATCCGATACCTGGATTCAGGTTCAACCCATAAAAGGAGAACAAACGACAAGCAATTTTGCCAATACCGGTGGCGTTCGTGCTGCCCTCAGTTGGTTGAGAGGAGGACATCCGATAGGTTTTTTTCCTGCCGGAGCAATGTCATTCAAAAATAAAAAAAAACAGGTAAGAGATCGTCCCTGGACACATAGTTCCATTCGCCTGATCCGAAAAGCCAACGTACCGGTCTATCCTGTTTTATTTGATTGCTGTAATTCACCTTTCTTTTATTGGTTGGGCAAAGTAAATTGGAAATTGAGGACACTCCGCATACCGGCTGAAACTTTTAACAAACGCGGGAAAACATTCGATATCTATATCGGCCAACCCATTTCACCTCAAATCATCCAACAATACACCGACGACACCGAATTGGCTGACTTCCTTTATCAGGCGACGTATGATTTGAAGTAGAATAAACGGATTATTTGATTTATTTCAATTATTTTTGTAATTTTGTCAGTCGAAACTGAAAAAATAACAGGTATTGATTATGGCTACAAAAGATATATTACCGGTCAAACAACGTTTTGAGATTATTGGCAATGATGAGGCATTAATTCGTGCGATTGATGTTGCCCTTCAAGTGGCACCAACTGATTTGTCTGTTTTAATAACCGGTGAAAGTGGAGTAGGGAAGGAGATTTTTCCACAAATCATACATCAAAATAGCCCTCGAAAACACAAACAATACATCGCTGTCAACTGTGGCGCCATTCCTGAAGGAACGATAGATTCCGAATTATTTGGACATGTAAAAGGATCATTTACAGGGGCATTGGACGATCGAAAGGGCTATTTTGAGGTTGCTGACGGTGGAACTATTTTTTTAGATGAGGCGGGTGAGTTGCCTTCCTCTACGCAGGCACGCTTACTCCGCGTATTGGAAAGCGGCGAATTTATCAAAGTCGGTTC
>JAIRJR010000355.1 GCA_031260575.1 Tannerella sp. | reverse complement strand
GCGTATATTGGAGTTTTGTTTATGACCGGCGGCTCGTTTGTTGCCAGTGCACTTGGTTGTTCCATGTGCGGTAATACGGTAATTGGAGCAATGAAACATAGACCTGAGGCATTTGGAATGTATATAACACTTAGCGCTTTACCCAGTTCCCAAGGATTATATGGATTTGTCGGCTATTTTATGGTAAAAAACTTTTTGATAGAGAGCATTACCTTCTTACAAGCTTCGGCTATATTATGTATGGGTTTATTAATGGCAATAGCCAATTTATATTCTTGCCTGAACCAAGCACAAATTTGTGCAAACGGAATTAAGGAAATCAGAGACGGGAATAATGTGTTTACTGCTACCATGATATTGGCTGTTTTTCCTGAATTGTATGCAATACTTGCTTTGCTGATTACGATTTTAGTTTCAAACGCGATATGATTGAATAGATTTAATATGTAATTATTCTTTAAAACGATGAGTGCGTATCATTATCTGATTTCCGGTCTTCCCGACATTGCAATCGACGATCGAATGCCGCCGTATTCTACGATGGAGTTTAAGGATATTTTGTCGGAATATCTAACAAAAACAGATACATATCTTTTTGAGCTTCTTTTGCTTGAGATTGATAATAAGAATCTGCTTGAACAAATCAAACATCCCGATTATGACTTGTTGGATGGTGGTAAGTTTACGTTTGAAGAGTTGGATGTGCTTATTACAGGTGTGCAAGCCGATTTGGATAGAACAAAGGATCATAATGTATACATAGATGGGGTATATGATGCATACGATGATTCTCAGTTTAAAATAAAACGTTTCAAAAACCGGATCAAGAACAAATATATGCCTGCCTATTTTGAACAATTTGTGCGGATGTATTTAGAAGAAGCCAAATTCGAAGATGAAATATCTATTTCGTGGGAAGACCGCTTGTCGGCAATGTATTACGACTTTGCTGTTAAGTCGGCCAATGAGTTTGTTGCTTCATGGTCTGAATTGAATTTAAATATAAAAAACATTTTCACGGCGATCACCTGTAGAAAATACAACTTGAATAGGGAAAAATACATTGTGGGACATACTGAGACATCCAATCAATTACGTTTGTCTGCTGCATGCGATTTTGATTTGAGTGAAACGCTTGGGGATTTGGTGCCTGCCTTGATGGGTATTGCTGAAGAAAGAGACTTTTTGCAACGCGAATGGAAAACGGATTTACTCAAATGGGAATGGTTGGATGACCGGATTTTTACTAAAGTGTTTGAGATAGACTATATATTAGCTTATCTGTTGAAATTGCAAATGTTGGAGTATTGGTCGAACCTTGACAAACATAAAGGCGAAGAGGCGTTTCGGCAATTAATGGGAACGATTTCAATGAGTAGCCATCACTCTTTGGAAGAATTCATATTAATGACTGCACAAAAACAATAGAGTGATTTACAATTATAAATATATAAAAACAATTTGAATTATGGAAATGATGTTTGCTTTTATGGGTGTTGCCTTTTTGACGGGCGGCACGTTTGTAGCCAGCGCCGTGTGTATCGCAATAGCAGGTAACGCTGCGATTGGCGCGATGAAGAAAAAGCCTGATAGTTTTGGCCTTTATATTACACTTTCGGCTTTATGCAGTTCTCAAGGTTTGTATGGATTGGTGGGTTTCATGATGTTACGGAAATTTATCGTACCTGAAGTGACCATGTTCCAAGGATTGGCTATTTTATGTTTGGGTCTTATCATGGTTTTTGCTGCTTTTTATACCGGTCGAAACCAGGCAGGCATTTGCGCAAACGGTATCAAGGCAATCGGAGAAGGCCACAATGTGTTTGCAGCTACCATGGTATTGGCTGTGTTCCCTGAATTTTTTTGTATTCTTGCGCTGTTGGTTACGATATTGGTTTCGCAGATGATTTGATCCGGATTAATGGTGAATGACATTCACTGAAACGCTCGAATCGTTAGTGATAAATAGTCGGTACTGAATGGTTAATCCGGTTTCAGAATTTCCCGGATTCGTTCGTATGTAGCCGTACGTGCAGGTACCAATGGGAGGCGTACGATGTTTTCTATTAATCCCATGATATTCAGCATGCTCTTTATGCCGGCAGGGCTTCCGTCGACAAACAATAATTCAAATAACTCAAGCAATCCGGCATGGATGATCCGGGCATTTTCGTAATCGCTGTTGAGCGCCAGATGTACCATCCGGCTGAATTGATCAGGCAGGGCATTTCCGATCACCGAAATAACCCCTGAAGCGCCAAGCGCGATCAGAGGTAGTGTGATGGCATCATCGCCGGATATCACTTTAAAATGGTCGGGTTTATTTTTAACAATTTCATCCACCTGTGCAAAAATGCCCGACGCTTCCTTGATCGCGATCACCTGTTCAAATTCGCGGGCAATCCGGAGCGTGGTTTGTGCCGTCATATTCACGCCGGTACGGCTTGGCACATTATACATTAAAACGGGTAGGGGAGAAGCTTCGGCGACGGCTTTGAAATGTTGATAAAGACCTTCCTGCGTAGGTTTATTGTAATAGGGAACCACCGACATAATCACGTCGATGCCTTGATATTCGCCATCTTTAAGTTGTTTGACCAATGCCCGGGTACAATTATTGCTTACACCCAAAACAATGGGCAACCGGCCACGAACCTGTGCCACAACCGTTTTGGTAATTGCCGATTTTTCCCCTTCGGTCAATGTGGATGTTTCGGCGGTAGTTCCCAAAACAACGATATAATCGACACCGTTTTGTACCTGAAATTCAACTACTTTCGATAGCGTTTCCAAATCGACGCTTTCATCTGTTTTAAAGGGGGTAATCAACGCTACGCCCATTCCTCTTAAATCAATACCGTTCATTGTCATTATTGTTTCTAATGTTAAAAGCTGCGCAAAACTACAAAAAAATATCTCATTTGGAACGTATGACTTGCAAATAATTTAAAATTTGCGCAAATAAAAATGAAATATCGTATATACCTTCTTTCATGACGATGGAAAAGTCGTAAAAATTTTCTTCGGGCGAGCGTTTTGCCCCCACTTTGAACGATGCCGGATGTTGAAGCATCAGGTAGCGCATCACAGGTATATCGCCGCTTGTCAGATCCAACAGCATATCAACAGAAAGGCTGTTCATTTGGTTACGTATATTCGAGTCCGGAAACCCCCACAGATTGATGTTCCTTTCGGCTTCAACCAATAAAGATGCATAATCCCAAATCGGCGTGTCATCGCCCTTTTTCGTATAGACACAGATGTTAACGGTTTTACCCATTGACTTTAAGGTTTCTATACACAGATTTACCGAATTCCAGTTTTTGGCTTCGCATACGATTAAAACATTCTTGATATCGCTCAACGAACGATAACAATGCGGCCGTACCGATGCGCTTTTTGAGAGCGCTTCAATCTTTTTATTTAAAAAAAT
>JAIRJR010000110.1 GCA_031260575.1 Tannerella sp. | reverse complement strand
GCATAAACAGCTTCATGCGCATATAAATATGCTTTGATTTCGGCTATGACCGGATATTTTTGAAAGATGCAGGTTTCAAAATCGTTTTTCAGTCCTTCTTTCCATTCAATGACAGGCCTTTGGAGTATTTCCCTCAAAGGAACGGATGGTTTGGTTGGTATGATTGCAGAAAAGGCTTCTTTGGTCGAAATCATCAAATCGGGTTTGATGATACACAGCGTATATCCTTTTAAGGCAAGTTCGATGGAATCGAAGATATTTCCTGTTCCTGTCGCGAAGGTCGGGGTGTTTCGAATGAAAAACGGGCAGTCGGCTCCGATTTCACCGGCCATTAGTTCTAAATCTTCATCTGACAGGTTTTGGGAAGTATACGCATTGAGCAACTTGATCATAAAGGCGGCGTCGGATGAGCCGCCTCCCAAACCTGCTCCGAAAGGAATTGATTTTTTTAGATATATTGAAAGGGGAGGGACGTCGTATTTTTGCCTGAACAGGTTTAAAACTTTCATTACCAGATTGTCGTTCGGTGAAGAGTCCAATAAAAGACCCATTTGTGTGAACGAAAAATCGTCAGCAGGGACAATTTCCAATGCATCTTTCAGTGGAATGGGATAAAAACATGTTTCAATGTTGTGATAACCATCGTTTCTTTTTTCTACCACATGCAGCCCTAAATTTATTTTTGCGTTTGGGAAACAGATCATGGATATTCAATTTTGGTGGTATTTGTTTACTTCTTTCAACGCTTTGGATAGATAATCGTTCATCACTTTGTTTTTTTGTGATTCGATTGTACATATTTTTTTTTGAAATCCATTTTCCCTAACGGTTTAGGTTTATGTTTTGCCGGTTCGTAAAGCGGCGTTTTGCCAAAAGAGGGGTCGATGGGTATTTTATAGATTTGTTTTTCCAAAAAATCTTCAATTTCTTTAAACTTGGGCTGTTCTTTTACGCCAACGAAAGTAATAGCCAGTCCTGCCCCTTCAGTTCCACGCGCTGTGCGGCCAATGCGATGTACATAATCTTCACAATCGTTCGGAATATCAAAATTGACAATCAGACTTATATCCGTAATATCAATTCCGCGGGCAACCACATCGGTGGCAACCAATATATCGACATGCTTGTTCCTGAAATCCCGCATGACCTGTTCGCGTGTCGATTGATCCAAATCGGAGTGCATTTCTTTTACATTGAAACCTGCGCGTTTAAGGTAAGAAGTCAATGTTTTCACTTTCGTTTTTTTGGAAGAAAAAATAATGACCCGTTGCGGATTGCTGCGTTTAAATACGTCTATTAAGAGCGGAAGTTTTTGGTCGTCATGGCAAATATAAGCCGACTGGATGATGGATTCGGGCGGACGTGCGATGGCTATATTGATTTCTTCGGGATGCTTTAATATGATTTTGGCTAATTCCTTGATTTTTGGAGGCAGGGTAGCTGAAAACATGATGATCTGACATTCAGCAGGCAGCAGTTTGTATATTTGCATAATATCGTCGAAAAATCCCATATCGAGCATACGGTCGGCCTCGTCCAATACAAAAAAGGATGTTTTGGATAAATCCACACTACCCATATTGATATGACTGATCAGTCGTCCCGGTGTGGCTACCACAATATCCGCTCCCATTTGCAGCCCCCGTTCTTGTTGGGCATACGCAATACCGTCGGTACCCCCGTAAACAGCTACTGCCGAAACCGGCATATAATACGAAAAGCCTTCAATTTGCTGATCAATCTGGTGTGCCAATTCGCGAGTGGGCGACATAACGACTGCGTTGATTGCTTCCGGCGGATAGCCGCCCTTACATAGTTTGTTAATGATCGGCAATACGTAAGCCGCCGTTTTTCCGGTTCCGGTCTGCGCAAAGCCCATAATGTCTTTTCCTTTTAAGATAAATGGGATAGCCAATTCTTGTATGGGCGTTGTTACGTGGAAGTTCATCGCATCAAGCCCGTCCAAAACAGATTCTTCGAGATCGAGTTCTTCGAATTTCATATTTTTTATAATTTCATGCAAAAGTAAGCATTTTTTTTTGAAAGCATACAAAATGCTTTTTTGGGACATGTCATTTGCTTTGGTATCCAAATAATTTATACATTTGCACGATTTTTTAAAAAGGGCAAAAATGGAAACGCCAATACCACGACATATTGTCGATCATGCAAAGGAAGAAAGTGGGCTTACTGATATCGGTAATGCATCCATACGTGAGGTAGTTCGTTTGGTTAAAAACATCGAAAAGGCTTCGGGTAAGCAGTTTATCAAAATGGAAATGGGTGTACCCGGTTTGCCTGCATCGCAAATCGGGATTGATGCCCAGATCAATGCATTACAGCAAGGGGTGGCATCCGTTTATCCGTCGATTGAAGGTTTTCAGGGTTTGAAAGAAGAGGCTTCGCGTTTTGTCAAGTTGTTTTTGAATCTCGACATAGCGCCCGAAGGGTGCATTCCGACGGTAGGGTCGATGCAGGGCAGCCTAACGGCATTTATGGTCAATAGCCGTTGTAACAATGAGAAAGAATATACATTATTTATCGACCCCGGTTTTCCGGTACAGAAGCAGCAACATGCTGTATTGGGCTTGAAATGCAAAACATTCGACGTTTATAATTACCGTGGCGACAAACTGAAAGACAAACTCGAATCGTATCTTGTTGAAGGTAATATACATACCATAGTGTATTCGAATCCCAACAATCCTTCATGGATTTGTTTGACGGATAGCGAATTGAAAATCATAGGCGAATTAGCCAACCAATATGATGTGATTGTACTTGAAGACCTTGCTTATTTTGGGATGGATTTTCGCCGCGATTATGGAAGTGTGGGCGTTCCGCCTTATCAACCTTCGGTGGCACGTTATACCGATAATTATATAATGCTTTTTTCAGGCTCGAAAGTATTTAGTTATGCAGGCGAACGGATTGCGTTAATGCTTATCGGCGACCGACAGTTTACCCGTCGTTATCCCGATCTGAGACGTTTCTATTCGTCCGATAAGTACGGACATGCGGCAGTTTATGGGGCATTGTATGCGATTTCATCGGGTACAGGCCACTCGGCTCAATACGCCCTTGCAGCTATGTTGAAGGCGGCTAACGATGGCGATTATCCATTTATTGAAAATGTGAAAGCCTACGGCGACAAAGCCGGTGTGATGAAGGAATTGTTTACCCGCTACGGTTTTCAAATTGTATACGATCGCGATGAGGGTGTTCCGATTGCCGACGGTTTTTATTTCACGATCTCTTATCCCGGATTTTCAGGGAGTGAATTGCTGAAAGAACTGTTGTATTATGGTATCAGTGCGATTACGCTCGACATAACCGGAAGCGAACGGAGCGAAGGCTTGCGCGCGTGTGTATCTCAAACTCAACCGACGCAATTCGCCGAACTCGAAGAACGTCTGAAAGCTTTCAGGGATAATCATTTATGATTCGGTCATTAATTTCATATATTCTTCAGGGATTCGTTTAGGTTTCATATTTGCACCGATATAGGCCGCTTTTCCGGTAAGGATAGCAAATAGTTCGTCATTTTTTACAAACTTTTGTTCAACCCATATAGAAGCCGCGCCGATTTCGGTTGCAGTTGTTACAACGGTAAATTCATCGCAGAGGCGTAAAGGTTTTTTGTATTTGATGTTTAATTCCTTGATTACAAATCCTAAATCTCCGTCGGGCGGGAGTATGCCACGGAACCAATTCATGCGTGCACGCTCTGCAATTTCAACATAACGAGCGTGATAGACAATACCTCCGGCATCAGTATCGGCGTAGGCGATTGAGAATGGGAATGTGTGAGCGTTCATACGGGATATATCATTAATTGTTAAACATCACCGAAACACCCATCTTGATAACCATCGGATTGAGAGGGTAGTGGGGCATTGAAAAGTAGGCGGGATGGTTGATAAAGAGGGTACCGAGGTTGTAGCCTGAAACGAAAAAACGCGCCTGTTTGAGGTGGAAATTGGCATAAGCGTTGATTAAAGGATAGTTGCCGGTTTTTATTTTGTCCTGCACATGGAATTGTTGGGTGGCGGGTTCGTAATAGGGGGCATGGTATGAAGTGTGGTAGTGTACGTCGACGCCTAACTGGACGGATAAGACTTTGACAAGCGTAAAGGCTACATACAGATTGGAATATACG
>JAIRJR010000100.1 GCA_031260575.1 Tannerella sp. | reverse complement strand
TATTTATGTTACGTTTGTAATTAGAAGCAAAATTAATATTTATTTCAAACATATCTGCAATAATCAAAGAAAATATATCAAAATAGTTTTGTACATCCTCAAAAAGATAACTACCTTTGCGTTGTTGAAGTTGTGAATTGTGTAGCAAATCGCAGCAATGCCGGAAACACAAAATCGGTAACACTTCTGAAAACAGAGTTTTAAGATATTGATTATCATGGCAGTCGGAGGATGGCACAAAATCCCGCTCTCTCCGCCCGATCCGTTTTTTCTGTACGACATGGAACCGTGTCAAACAAAACCGATATCATTTGAATATCGGTTTCTGACAGGGAAATTTATAATCGCATTCGGACGCTAAATAAGATTTGAATATCAGGAGTCTAACTCAATTTTCCTAATGCTTCTTTGATCCGGCCGATTGCTTCAGTCAGCTTTTCGTCTGAGGTAGCATAAGAGAGGCGGAGGCAGGTTGGCGCTCCGAATGCAGCTCCCCCTACGGTAGCTACATGACCTACTTCCAATAAATACATGGCGAGGTCGGTAACATCCTTAATCGTATAATTTCCGAAACTTTTACCGAAATAGGCATTCACTTCAGGGAAAAGATAAAATGCGCCTTGCGGTATATTCACTTTTATTTGGGGTATTTCTTTCAACAACATGACTCCTAAATCCCTGCGACGCAGAAAAGCGCTCCGCATTTCAGCAACACAACTTTGGTCGCCGTTATAAGCCGCAACAGATGCTTTTTGGGCGATAGAACTTGCGCCGGAGGTATACTGTCCCTGTAATTTATTGGTCGCTTTGGCTATCCATAAAGGAGCGGCAATATAACCGACACGCCAACCGGTCATGGCATACGCTTTAGATACACCATTAATAATCACTACTCTGTCGGCGATGTCCGGAAATTGGGCAATGCTTTCGTGTTGACCGATATAGTTGATATGTTCGTAGATCTCATCGGATAGAACGATGATATCCGGATATTTGGCAATGACTTCCGCTAAGCCTTTCAACTCTTCTTTTGTATAAACACTTCCTGTCGGATTGGAAGGCGAACAGAGGATCAACGCCCTCGTTTTGGGGGTGATCACCGATTCCAATTGTTCCGGTGTGATTTTAAAATCCTGTTCGATCCCTCCGTAAATAAAGACATTCGTTCCCTCTGCTAATTTGACCATTTCCGGGTAACTTACCCAATAGGGTGCGGGAATAATCACCTCATCGCCCGGATTGATGATACTTAAAATCACATTACAAACCGATTGTTTGGCTCCATTTGAAACAATAATCCGGTCGGTAGAAAAGTCAAAGCCATTTTCTTTTTTAAGCTTGGCTACGATGGCTTTACGTAAATCCAAATATCCGGGAACCGGAGAATAAAACGAAAAATTGTCATCAATGGCTTTTTTAGCTGCAACTTTGATGTGGTCGGGTGTGTTAAAGTCGGGTTCACCCACACTGAGATTGATAACATTGATACCTTGTTCAGCTAATTCGCTGCTTTTTTGTGACATAGCCAGCGTTTCCGATGGCGACAGGCTTGTGATACGGTCTGAAACTTGTGACATTGAATTGATTTTTTTGAGTTATACGATATATATTTCAGGGAACAAAGATACATAATTATTTCAAATGTTGAAATACATGCCCCATGCGATCCTTTTTTGTTTTCAGATAGAATTCATTATGGGAATTTGGCGTTACTTCAATCGGGACAATTTCAACAACGGTAATTCCGTATGCTTCAAGCCCTACTCTTTTGACAGGGTTGTTTGTCATCAACCGCATTTTGGTCACGCCAATCTGACGTAGAATCTGAGCACCCACTCCATAATCCCTTTCATCTGCATTATGGCCGAGCTGCAAGTTTGCATCGACTGTATCCAAGCCTTCTTCCTGTAGTTTGTATGCTTTGATTTTATCCATTAATCCGATTCCCCTCCCTTCCTGATGTAAATAGACGATCACGCCGTTGCCTTCTCTTTCAATGACTTGCATCGCATTTTGGAGTTGTTCGCCACATTCGCACCGTAGGGAGCCGAAAATATCGCCGGTCATACACGACGAATGTACGCGCACCAATGCCGGTTCATCTTTACGGATCACGCCTTTAATTAAAACCGCATGTTCCAATCCATTGACAGGTTGGCGAAAAGGAATCAGGCGAAAATGGCCGTATTTTGTCGGCATGTCAACTTCAACCCCTCTGACAACCAATGATTCCGTTTGGAGACGATAGGCAATCAGGTCGCGAATGGATATGATTTTGATTTGAAATTTTTCGGCAACCTGTATCAATTGCGGGAGACGAGCCATTGTACCGTCTTCATTGATGATTTCGATTAAAGCGCCTGCCGGAGATAGACCCGCCAAACGTGCCAAATCTACTGTTGCCTCGGTATGTCCCGAACGGCGTAGCACACCGCGCGAACGTGCACGAAGCGGGTTGATATGTCCCGGACGCGCCAGGTCGGATGGTTTGGTTGCCGGATTCGCTAATGCCAAAATGGTTTGTGCGCGGTCGTACATGGAAACGCCTGTGGAGCAGTCCTCCCCAATTTTGTCGACCGTGACTGTGAATGGTGTGTCCATCAGTGAAGTATTTTGGTTGACCTGCATCTCCAATTCCAATTCTTCACATCTTTCTTCTGTAATCGGAGCACATAGTACCCCCCTTCCGTGTGTCAGCATGAAATTGATTTTTTCAGGGGTGACTTTTTCGGCGGCGATGATGAAATCACCTTCGTTCTCGCGGTCTTCATCATCAACGACAATTAGGAATTTTCCTTCTCGAAAATCTATAATTGCTTCTTCGATTGTATTTAATTTGTACATATATATATGAATAGAGCGTTATAATTTATTAACGATTTCCAATAATTCATCGCATGTATGTTGAATGATATGAATATCTTGTTTTAGCAATTTTCGCCGGTAGATAGCAAACAGATAAAAAACGACGGCGACCGGGAATAGGGAGCCAATTATTTTTCCTGTTTTTTCATTCAGATGAAAATCAAACACGTATCCATCTAATATGGGAAAATCCATCAATTTATTGACAATTAGTTTTTGATCGGAGTTTCGCCCCTCCTCAACCAATTTTTCCAATTGTCCGGCGAGAGATATCACTATGGGATCATTACAGCCTTGTTTCCAAAAAGTAAAATATGGTACCCATCGTTGATTTTGCTTGCAATAATGGGCACATTCATTTTTAAGATCCGTGATATGAGATTCAAAAGACGAATAATCAGTTTTATTTAAAATGATTTCTTTCACCTCAACCTTGCGGATGGTTCTTTTGCCAATTATTTTTTTCAGGCCATCTACATATGTATCAATATGCAGGATCGCAGAGTCGTTTGTCGATTTATAGGTAAGGAAAATACCCAAAGGAAGAAATATGTACGAGCTGAACCACATTCCCAGCCAGGGTTGCCACATTCCGTTAACAGTCATTTTCAAACCAATGGTATCCAATATATAATAACTGATATACAATGCGACAGAGATGACCGTCGGTAATCCCAATCCTCCTTTTCGAATGATTGCGCCGAGTGGGGCGCCGATAAAGAAGAAGATGAGGCAGGCAAACGACAGGGCAAATTTCTTGTGCATTTCCGTATGGTGTTGGCGCATTTTTTTTTCTTCACCGGCTAAAATATTGGATTTAAACAAATAATCATTCTGAACCCCCTCAAGTCGCATTTTGACATTACTGAGCAACGTGAGTTTTCCGGACCTTTCTTTAGTCCGGAAGATGTCTTCAATATTGTATTTGATTGTATCCGATTCTATTAGCTCAAGTTGGGGATTTGATGGATTATGATTCGCGCCTGTCAATAACTGTCTATGGGATTGACTGTATAACCGCATGGAATTATCCACTTTGATACTGTCGATTTTGAGTGTCATCGAATCAATCGAATGGCGAAGCTCAGCTAAATTCTTACCGATATGCCGGTCTTCCCAGATGGATTCATCTTGCCGGGTGAAGTTTGCATTGTGTCTGATTGAGTATTCTTTCGTCAGAAAAAATTCTTTTTGATAAGGAACAGCCTGGATGGGATTTGCTCTGTCCGGAGCCCTCTGGTTGCCAAAGGATTCACCATTGTATAATGTCAGAATTAAATAATTCTTATCGGCCGACATTTTCAACCGTCCGGAGTCGGCTACAATTACCTTTAAATTATCGAATCCTCCCGAGTTAACATATATCATCACGTCTTTTAACAATCCGTTCTTGTCTTTTTTCTTGACATACAGATTATATCCGGATATATCATTCGTAAATGTGCTTTCGGGAATGTCCAATTCAGGTGATTTCATCCGCATGGAATAGAGTAATGTCCAAAATTTCACTTGAGAGGAGGGAATGGCGTGATCTTGAAAACAAAAACTACCGACGGCGATGGCACACAGGAAAACCGTTAAAGGCCTCATGATACGAAGCAGTGAGATGCCGGAAGACTTAATGGCCAAAAGTTCAAATTGTTCGCCCAGATTGCCAAAGGTCATCAAGGAAGCGAGTAAGACGGCAATGGGTAAAGACATGGGTACAAAAGCCAAGGCCGCATAAAAAAATAATTCACCTAAAATATTGAGTTCAAATCCTTTTCCGACCATTTCATCGACATATTTCCAAAGAAATTGCATGAGCACAATAAATAAACAGATACCGAAAGTCATAATGAATAACGGTAAAAATGTTTTTAACAGGAAAATGTCCAATCGTTTAATTTGCATACAACGCTAAATTCCCAGTGTACGTTTTAAAACTTCTACCTGAGTATCCCAAAGTGCAATGGCGTCAGCTTTTTCATCGGGCGAAGCAAAGTCGGTGATCTCAAGAGCCTTAGAGCCGGTTAATTCGATGGTATGAATCCTAAACTCCAAATATGAACCACTGTCTTCTTCATTATTCAACCAGAGGTAACGAATCACATTTTCCGGTTTGAAAGTAATCATTCTTGCATCTTCCCGCACTTTATTCCAATAAAAGGTATAAATATTATCCTTGATGATCACTTGATCTGCAAACCAGGAAGACAGTCCCATCGCTGTTGATAAATGATTCCACAGGCTACGGATCGAAACCTTGTCGAAGACATATTCTATATGAAATTTCTCTTTTTTCACTTCGAAACAATCCAAAGGGTATTCAACAAATCCGGGTCGATCGATTTGACTTTTTTGGTTGCCTTAGAGAATGGTACGTGTACAATATTCTCATCATCAATCCCAATCATGATATTACGCTGACCGTCGAGCAATGCATCTATCGCAGCCAACCCCATCCGGGTCGCCAGTATGCGGTCTTGGGCTGTCGGCGAGCCACCGCGTTGCAAATGACCGAGTATGGAAACACGTACATCAAATTGAGGAGATTCCTTTTTTACCCTTTCGGCTACTCCAATTGCTCCTCCGGTAATTTCGCTCTCAGCCACCAATACGATGCTACTGTTTTTGGATGTTCGGAAGCCAAATTCGATCATCTCGCCCAATTGGTCTTTTTGCAAAGATATTTCGGGGATAATTGCCGCTTCCGAACCCGAAGCGATGGCTCCGTTCAACGCCAGGAAACCGGCTTCCCGACCCATTACTTCGATAAAAAACAAACGTTCGTGCGATGAGGCGGTATCACGTATTTTGTCAACACATTCCATTATGGTATTCAATGCGGTATCATATCCGATGGTTACGTCTGTCCCAAACAGGTCATTATCAATTGTTGCGGGTAATCCAACGATCGGGTAATCATAATCTTGTGCCAATAACCTTGCGCCGGAAAGGCTGCCGTCACCGCCGATCACCACCAAGGCATCGATTTTTTCCTTGCATAAAGTATGGTACGCTTGCTTACGCCCTTCAGGTGTCTTGAATTCTTCGCAACGGGCTGTTTTCAAAATTGTTCCACCCCTTTGGATAATATTGCTTACATGTTGTGTTTGCAGCTTTTCTATTTCGTCGGTAATAAGTCCTTTGAAGCCGCGATAGATGCCTTTTACGGACATATCATTATAGATAGCAGAACGCGTGACTGCCCGAATGGCGGCATTCATTCCCGGGGAGTCGCCTCCTGAAGTCAGAATTCCAATACAATGAATCGATGTTCCCATGCTTGTTTTGAATGTAATCTTATGCAAAGGTAACAATTAAGTTTAAAAATCAAGGTTAAATCAAAAAAAAACAAAGAATATAACCGAGCGAAAAAAAAACAGTTAAAAAAAATGCGTCATTTTTTTTGTTGATTTGTTGAAATATACTACCTTTGCACGCGCAAAAAAGGGAAAAGTGTTCTTTTACGGCAAAAATGGCCTGTTCGTCTATCGGTTAGGACGCAAGATTTTCATTCTTGAAAGAGGGGTTCGATTCCCCTACGGGCTACCAATTAATTAAGAAATAAAGAAATAAGTATTTAAAATGGCAAATCACAAATCATCACTCAAAAGAATACGCCAAACTTCGACACGATGCCTACGGAACAGGTATCATGCCAAAACAACCAGAAACGCCGTAAAGAAATTGCGTTTGACTACCGACAAAAACGCGGCAGCCGAATTGTATCCCGGAGTATGTTCAATGCTTGACAAGTTGGCGAAAAAGGATGTGATACATAAGAACAAGGCAGGAAATATCAAGTCGAGTTTAGCGAAACATGTCAGATCGTTGGCATAGTCATCTACGACTGAGTTGTTACAAATAAAACGGAATGCCGGCCTTATCAAGTTCGGCATTTGTTTTTAAGGCCTGTTCGTCTATCGGTTAGGACGCAAGATTCTCATTCTTGAAAGAGGGGTTCGATTCCCCTACGGGCTACAGACCAATTTAAAAATGAGCATTAAAGATTGATGGGTGCATATAATCCCGTCTGTTTTCAATCATTTAACATTTTTTACATCCGGTTGGTTTTTTTAATCCATGAAGAATCACTACCTTTGTTTGCTTTTTTAAAAAAGGGTTGCGAAGGGATATCATTTCGCATATTTCCGGTTGGTTTTTTTAATAGAAATTAGGTATGATTGACGAAGAATTGAATGAGACGAATGGCGAATATTCATCCAAGAATATTCAAGTATTAGAGGGATTGGAAGCGGTTCGAAAACGTCCTGCCATGTATATAGGCGATACATCCGAAAAGGGCCTTCATCATCTGGTAAATGAAGTAATTGATAATTCGATTGACGAAGCCCTTGCAGGTTTTTGCACCCATATAGATGTTTTTATCAATGAGGATAATTCCATAACGGTCATTGACGACGGGCGGGGCATTCCGGTCGATTATCATGAAAAAGAAGGCAAATCTGCGCTGGAAGTAGTCCTAACTGTACTTCATGCCGGCGGAAAGTTTGATAAAGGGTCTTATAAGGTGTCAGGCGGATTGCATGGTGTGGGAGTGTCCTGTGTCAATGCGCTATCCTCCTATTTGAAAGCAGAGGTTTATCTCAACGGTAAAATCTACATGCAAGAATATGCTTTCGGCAAGCCGTTGAACGAAGTTAACGTAGTGGGTTCCAGCGACAGGACAGGGACAACGATTACTTTTATGCCTGATAATACCATTTTCATTGTCCATGAATTCAAATATGATATATTAGCCAACCGTTTACGCGAATTATCGTTCCTCAATGCCGGTATCCAACTCAAGTTGACAGATAAACGCGTTCAAAAAGAAGACGGTACGTATAAGTCGGAGCGTTTCTGCTCCGAAAAAGGCTTGAAAGAGTTTGTACGTTATATCGACCGTGCCAAAGAATCGCTCATCAATGATGTCATCCATATTGTGACTGAAAAACAAGGGACTCCGGTAGAGGTTGCCATGACATATAATACATCTTATAACGAAAGCGTATTTTCGTATGTTAATGATATTAATACGATTGAAGGCGGGACGCATCTATCCGGTTTCCGGAGGGCTTTAACGCGTACATTAAAGAAATATGCAGAAGATTCCAAATTGTTAGAAAAAGCCAAAGTTGAAATCCAGGGTGATGATTTTCGGGAAGGTCTCACTGCCGTGATTTCCATCAAAGTTGCCGAGCCGCAATTTGAAGGTCAGACCAAGACGAAATTAGGCAATAACGAAGTGATGGGCGCTGTTGACATAGCGGTCGGAGAGGCGTTGGGTAATTATCTGGAAGAACACCCGAAAGAAGCCAAGATTATAGTTGACAAGGTTATACTTGCTGCTACGGCTCGTCAGGCAGCTCGCAAAGCTCGTGAGTTGGTTCAACGCAAATCGCCCATGTCCGGAGGAGGGTTGCCCGGAAAGTTGGCCGATTGTTCGTCGAGAAACCCCGAAATATGTGAATTATTTTTAGTTGAGGGTGATTCGGCAGGAGGCACAGCCAAACAAGGTCGCGACCGCAACTTTCAGGCAATCTTGCCGTTACGCGGAAAGATCCTGAATGTGGAAAAGGCTATGGAGCATAAGATTTTCGACAGTGAAGAAATTCAAAATATTTTCCGTGCAACCGGCATATACATCGGAACCGAAGAAGATCCAAAAGCTTTAAACATGAGCAAGATACGTTATCATAAAATTGTGATTATGACCGATGCCGATGTAGATGGAAGCCATATCGCCACTTTGATTCTAACCTTCTTCTTTCGACGGATGCGCGGGTTGATTGAGAACGGATATGTTTATTTAGCCACTCCCCCACTTTATTTATGTAAAAAAGGAAGAACAGAAGAATATTGTTGGACAGATCAGCAACGGCAGTCTTTTATTGAAAAATACGGAGGCGGTAATGAAAGTCAAATCCATACACAAAGGTACAAAGGTTTGGGAGAAATGAACGATCATCAATTATGGGACACAACCATGAACCCGGAAAACCGTACCATGAAGCAAATTACGATAGAGAATGCTTTCGAGGCAGATTCGATTTTTGCCATGTTGATGGGAGAAGATGTAGGCCCTCGTCGCGAATTTATTGAAGAAAACGCAACATATGCAAATATAGACGCTTGAATTAGCGTTTAGCGATT
>JAIRJR010000237.1 GCA_031260575.1 Tannerella sp. | reverse complement strand
GTTGTCAAAGGAAATAGTTTTGTTTAATGGGTTACTGGAAAAATACTACGGAACAGCTGTTTTACCGCAGCTTCCCGTATCATTTCAGGAAGCTGTGGTCATCTTATCCGAGCAGGACTCATCTTATTTGGAACGTTATTCGATATCCGAGCCTGTAATCAACAGTTTCAATGATTTTAGAAGGCAGATTGTTGCAAACAAAAATAATACGGCTGTATTACCCGGTTTGCTGAAAAAAAGCCATGGAAATACATATTGGTATTATTATATGTTTAAATGAGAACCAAAATTTGTATGAATAGAACAATAAATATGAATTATATCATCAAACCGACTTTATGGATGGCTGTTTTACCGATTATCCTGCTGTCATTGATATTCGTTTCATGCTCGGACCGGAATCGTATCACCCGGACACTTGAAACACCCCCTGTCATTTTTCCTGATTATACGGATGTGACCATTCCTGCAAATATTGCTCCGTTAAATTTCAAATTGGCTGATACATGCGAGTATGAAAAGGCGATTGCCATTTTTGAAAGAGGGACGCAGCGATTTGAGTTGAAAGAGAAGAAAGGGCAGTTTTCCATTCCGTTTACTACGTGGAAAAAATTGATGCAAGATGCTTCCGGCGAGATCCTTCGTGTTACCATTCAGGCAAAATTACAAGGCCAATGGGTAGGCTTTCCATCTTTTCAAATCTTTGTTGCACCCGAACCGGTTGATTCCTGGCTCGCTTACCGTCTGATTGAACCGGGATATGAAGTATGGAATGAAATGGGGTTATACCAGCGTTGCCTTGAGAATTTCGATGAGCGTCTCATTATTCATAACAAACGGACAGGGTACAACTGTATTAACTGCCATTCGTTTTGCATGCAAAATCCGGAAAAGATGTTGTTTCACATGCGGGCAATCAATGCCGGTACGCTTCTGATTGATGGTGATCGCATCGAAAAATTAAATACAAAGACCGATCAGACCATGTCTGCATTGGTTTATCCTTCCTGGCACCCTTCGGGAAGGTATGTAGCGTTTTCGGTGAATGATACAAAGCAAGCATTTCATACCACTTCCTCAAACCGTGTTGAAGTTTTTGATTTTGCTTCGGATGTAGTTGTTTATGATGTCAATAAACATGAAATCATCTCTACGCCTCTTTTACGTTCAGACAGTATTTTTGAGACTTTTCCCACATTTTCTCCCAATGGGAAAACGCTTTTTTTCTGCTCTGCCGATACCTTCCACATGCCGAACGAGTATGACAAAGTTAAATATAGCCTTTGTTCCATTTCATTCGATCCTGAAAACCGCAGGTTTGGGACGCGAGTCGATACACTTTACAATGCCAAATCGAGAGGAGGGAAGAGCGTTTCTTTTCCTCGCGTTTCGCCCGATGGAAAATTCCTGATGTTCACGCTTTCGGGTTATGGCAATTTCTCGATTTGGCATAAGGATGCCGACTTGTATATGATTGATCTTCAAAGCAAAAGAATTACTCCTTTGGAAGCGATAAATAGTAAGGATGTCGAAAGCTATCATTCGTGGAGCAGCAATAGCCGTTGGGTGGTGTTCAGTAGCCGCCGGATAGACGGGCTTTATACACGACCTTATATCGCATATATTGATGGTGATGGGAAACCTGCCAAACCTTTCCTTTTACCTCAAAAAGACGTGGATTTTTATCACCGCTTGATGTTGTCGTATAATATTCCCGAATTTATCACAGATGCGGTAAAGCAAAATGGATTCAAATTAAGCGATATAGCAATCAACGAAAAAGGGATTGATGTAACCTATGCCGGAAACAGATAATACATCATGTTTTTATTCAATCGCGTACCCTAAACGTTTCATACTTTCTTTTAGTTTTTCCGGGTAGATGCGGATTGCATTCTTATAGTATAATTTTTCAATGACTTCTCTGGGGAGGTTTAATCCCTTGATGGGCTTTTTGTTATTTGCTAATTCTGCGCCAAAAACATCATCTGTTTCTAAAAACCGGAACCAGTTTTCGACAAATTTGGTATAGGATGCTGCCGATTGTTGATTAGGCCTGAATGAATTATCTGTACTCCAACATAGACGATCCTGATATTTGATGTAGAAATCCCTCAAGTTGTCATACGACGGTAGATTGACATAATTGATTGTAGCTGAAATATCAAGATTGCAATTTGGATATGTATCCAATAAATATCTGAGAAAATCGATTTGAGCATCTTGAGTCATCAACCAGGCGCCGTGAGCGACTACGATATTCAGATTGGGATGACGGTACAGTACCCGCTCAAGTCCGATAATTTCCCTCCAATATTCGACCGGATCGGCTGCCCATTGGGTACGCCATTCAAAAGGGCCATTCGGATCGGCTATATGGAGGGATGCAATAAAGACATTGTGTTTTTCCAACAATGAAAAAGCAACATCGTGTGCCGGGTCATCGACATAGGGATATTTAACTAATTCGGGTTCTTGCCTGTAATAGGGACCATACCATATTTTGTATCCGATATAACCTTGCTTTGCGAATTGCTCAAAAACCTCCGGTTCGTGGTATTCAATGCCAATTTGAGCCGGCCGGTAGGTACTAAAGGCGCTAAGCATCCTTCCGCCTGTACGTTGCATGGCAAGTTGCGGATCGTTCTGTGTAAGGTTGATCCACATTGCGATATCTGCGTTGATCGCTTGCTTTACCGTATCTCTGAGATGTAAAAACCGGGAAAACCGCGTTTCAGACGAATCCGCGTCATGGATATGGACATCAATACGGGGAATTTCCGGATATTTGGTCTTAACCTGCGCAAAAGCAAACACCGGAAGTAAGGAGAAGATAAAAAAGATTTTTTTCATAGTTAATCTATTTAAATTATTGTTAATCATACAGATTGATGGATATTACGTTTTATATGACAGCGAGGCGGGAGAGAGGTTCTCTGTCAGCGCCTTCCACAACGTTTCGTCCGGAACAGGTGCGATAATCTCCACACGATGTTGCGAAACGGGGTGTACGAACGCAATCCGGCGAGCATGAAGACTGATCCCTCCATTCGGGTTGGAACGTTCGGCTCCATATTTCAAATCACCTTTGACCGGACACCCGATTTTGGCTAATTGAGCACGTATCTGATGATGGCGACCTGTTTTTAAGTCAATTTCAAATAGACAGTAACGATCTGATTTGGAAATCACTCGATAGTATAATATCGCTTGTTGGGCTCCCGGCTTTTCCGTGTCGAAAGCAATGCTCTTGTTTTGCTTTTCATTTCGGATTAACCAATGATTCAATTCACCTTCGGCGTTGTCGGGATGGTTCTTAGAGATTGCCCAATACGTCTTTTGTATTGTTCCCGATCGAAACATTTCATTAATCCTTGTAAGCGCTGTGCTTGTTTTTGCAAAGAGTACAACGCCTGTTACCGGACGGTCTAACCGGTGTGCTACTCCAATATAAACATCGCCCGGTTTGGTATATTTTTCCTTCAACCAAACCTTTAATAAATCAGAAAGCGGAATATCACCCGTTTTATCGCCCTGTACAATCTCGTGACAGTTCTTATTGACAGCAATCAAATGATTATCTTCGTATATGACTTCCATATCGGGCAATTGTGAGGTGTGAATAATTGAATAATTGAATAACTGAATAACTGAATAATTGAGTAACTGGAGAATATAACTTTTAACTTTTAACCCGATGTTGTCCGCTTGATAACCACACATTCTTTCCATTCGGAAAAACCACCTCACAGGATGTGCCTTCGGGTACAACTACATTGATGGTCAGATTCCTGCCTCTTTTTTGAATAGATACTTTGATATCTCCCGAAACGGAGGCAATCGTTACCGAAGCTTCTGTTAACGAACCCATTTGTGGGGCTATCCTGAACGACCGGAAACCCGGCAACAATGGTTCAACGCCGCAGATTTTCTGGCTTAGAATCGTGAGCGGCCCTCCACTCCAAGCATGATTGATGGTACCGCCACCAAATCCTTCATCGCCGATTCCCCATCCTTCAAATAAAGTGGTATAGTTGTAGTTCATCATCTTTTCATAACGTGTCTTCATCCGCTCTATTGCAAACGTAGCTTCGCCCATCATACATAATGCTTCCAAAATGTATTTTTCCATATACGGGCTGGCATGGTATTCTGTTTCGAATACCTTCGTCAATGCAGGATACTTGTCTTTAGAGGCTAAGCCCGAAACAACAGCCATAGCTTGTGCGCGATCGTCGGTTTCGCCTTTGTAATCCGGAGAACGATACGCTGTTCCCGTCCAATACTTCGTGTCGAATGCAGTTTCAATCCGACCCATCATCTGCCGGATATTCTCCGCGTCTCTTGCGGCATTTATTTGCAGGGCATAGTCGCGTTCCGCCTTTACAGCCAGGTAATACCAGCAATTGGTTAATACTCCAATATCTATATTATTGCCCCAGTCGCCCCAGTTCCATTCACCTGCTCTTTCGATAGCTAAACCTTGCTCATCGACCTTCCAGACATCGTGTAAATAACGATGCAGACGGTCATATATTTCCGGTATAAAACTACTGTCGGCGCTATAAAAATATTGCGTGTAAAAACCATACCAGCCAACCGATGCCAGCATCTGCAAAGGCAATTCCTTGTGCCAGTTTCCTGCC
>JAIRJR010000236.1 GCA_031260575.1 Tannerella sp. | reverse complement strand
AAGACGCTGTTGGATATACATGGATCCATGACAGGAAAATTCGACGGTATCATCGCCCGTAAAAGAGTGAGGGGCGCGAAAAACGGTGACTAACACCTCATCAATCACTTCATTATTGTCGAGGATGGTTCCAAAAACAACCGTACCTGCAGGTTGGGTATATAGGTGTTTGCCCGAATGACGAGATTTAAAAATATTGTCGCAAATCAATATCGCATCCTTCCCTGACACCCGCACGACGGCAATTCCACCTGTTCCGGGAGGAGTAGACAAGGCGCAAATGGTATCTTGCGAAACGGAGTGAAGCATTAAAGTTCGATTAGTTCATAACGCTGTGTTCCGATTCCGATTTTTTCGGCATGTTCCAAACCAATTTCCCAAAAAGCGTCCGGATGAATCAGGTGGAATTTGTCCGTATGCTCTAAATGTTTGCCTGGATATCTATCTGTCAGATAGCTATTTTGAAGTGCAGGAGCCTTTGCCACCAAATCAACGCAGGCACGATCTAATGCAACCGGGTCGAACGAAGCTGCAATGCCTAAGTCCGGTACGATGGCAGCATCGTTATGATCCCAGCAATCGCAATTGGGCGATACATTCATGATAAAGTTGATATGAAAATTCGGTTTGTCGGACAATACGGCTTTTGTATATTCGGCAATTTTACGGCTCGTCAATTCAGTTGTTCCCCAATCACTTGTCACCGCTGCTTCAAATTGACAAAGCGCTATACACTGACCACAGCCCACGCATTTATCTTCATCAATGACCGCAATCTTATCTTTCCCAAGACGGACAGCATGGTGGGCGCAATATTTTACACAAATTTTACATCCCGTACAATTTCCCCTGTCGACGGTTGGTTTGGATGATGCGTGTAATTCCAATTTTCCTCCGACACTGGCTGAACCCATTCCCAGATTTTTCATTGCGCCCCCAAAACCGGTCAGTTCGTGCCCCTTAAAATGATTCATGGATAGGATGATATCGGCATCCACAATGGCAGCGCCGATTTTAGGTTCGCGGCAATATTCACCATCAATCGGCACGATACGGTAGTCGGTTCCTTTCAATCCATCCCCGATGATTACGTCGCATTTGGCCGACAGGCAGTTGAAACCGTTTTCCGTAGCTGCCTGCAGATGATCGACCGCATTGGAACGTCCGCCTGAATAAAGCGTGGCGCAGTCGGTCAGAAAAGGCTTTGCGCCTGCTTTGCGAAGCATTGTTACTAACCGGGCTACATAATTGGGGCGGATAAATGCCAGATTGCCCGGTTCGCCGAAATGAATTTTTATAGCCACAAATTTATCCTTGAAATCAATCGTTGATATCCCGGCTTGTGTAACGAGTCGCTCCAATTTCTTCAACAGATTGTTTGATGCATTGGTGCGCAGATTGGTAAAATAGACTTTCGATGCTTCCATATTTTTTTTGGGTGTAAAGGTAAGGATTTTTTTTTAATGATTTGACAATCCTGAATTTTGGGTACATTTCAAATTGATGCAGGGAAGAAAACTTTGTTTGATATGAATCTCTAAAATGCTAATCAAATGCAGCCTGTAAACGTCTTTCCAGTGAATCGCAGATGATCGAATTAATACTCATTCCTTTGCGTTCGGCTAACATTGCTATGCCGCAGTGAATCGTGGACGGGATTCGAATGTTCAGCGTACCGGAATAAGATTTTTTTGGCTTTACGCCCCTTTCTTTGCAATAATCCAAATAGTCGTCTATTGCTCCCATAAAATCCTCATAGAGCTCCGGCGCGGTATTACCCTCGTATGTAATGCAGGTAGACTTGTCAAGTCCGATAACTCTCCCGTGCAGGCAATTATCTGTTTTATTATATTCTATACTGCCTGAATAACCTTTGTATTCTAATCTTTCCATCTTATAATTATTTTGTTATGAATTTATTATCCGCAAAAAATTCAAGTATATTATTCATAGATGCCTCTTTAATATATTTTTCGGATGAGGTCTGTGCATAATAAATTCTTTCTCGCCATCTGAAAAAATCACCCTTGCACCTGATGTTTTTCCTTTATTATAAACTTCGCATCCGAAAACGCCGAACAGTCTTACAAGTTCATCCCAAGTAAAGTCTTTTGGCTGTTTTTTAAAACGTTCTATCATTTTGTCTTTTGTACTCATATTTTTTGTATCACAACGCAAAGGTACTATTTTAGTACCAAACAAACAAATTGTTTTGCATTTTTTTCTTGCATTACCTGTTTTACAAAATCTTCTTAGACAGTTTGTTTATATCGATATTTCTTTCTGTCAAATTGACAGCATTTCGATTTGGCATTTTTTTTGTCCTTTTTAAGTAGAAAAAAATAAAGAAGTATGAATTTGAATAACTTTACCATAAAATCGCAGGAAGCCGTTGAACAAGCTGTTCAATTGGTTTTACAACATAATCAACAGAGCATTGAAGCCACGCATCTGTTAAAAGCCGTTTTGATGACGGGCGAAAATGTCGTTAAGTTTCTGTTTCAGAAATCAGGCATAAATCAGGCTGTTGTAAGCAGGGAATTAGACCGTCAGATTGGCAGTTATCCGAAAGTATCCGGTGGGGAACCTTTTTTGAGTCGCGAGGCTAATGCAGTTATCCAGAAAGCGGTTGATTATTGCGGCAAGATGGGCGACCAGTATGTTTCGCTTGAACATCTGATTCTGGCGTTGCTGACCGAAAAAAGCGCTGCTTCGCATATCCTGAAAGATGCGGGAGT
>JAIRJR010000229.1 GCA_031260575.1 Tannerella sp. | reverse complement strand
AAAGGATTTAACATCCGCCCACCGACAGGCATTATGTCCGCAGGTAGTTGGAAATCTCAAGGTTGGCCATTCTACAATGGGGCCGTTTCTTACACCAAAACTTTTGATGTAACCAATCCTTCCGGCGATTATAAAGTCAGTCTAAGCAACTGGACAGGAACAGTCGCCGTAGTGTCGGTCAATGGGCAACAAGCAGGGATCATCGGTTTCGAACCCTTTAGCGTCAACGTTACGAAATTCATCAAGCAAGGCGCCAATACGGTAGAAGTAAAAATCGTAGGCAGCAATAAGAATTTGCTCGGCCCTTTCCATAACAACCCGAGACCGGGATTGGTTGGACCCGGTAATTTCCGTATGATGAGCGGGTATCCGGCAGGAAGCGAATATCAGCAGCTTGACTACGGATTGATGGATGACTTCCGGTTAGAGGAAGGAAGATGAGGGATAGTGATTAGTGATTAGTGGTTAGTGGAGAGACGAAGAATCTGAAATTTTTAAAACTTAAATATTCATATAATGAAACTAAATTCAATGTTCAGTATGTTTTGCCTGTCGTGCATGCTATGTGTATTAATATCATGTACAGAACGTGGCAACATTAAACCGGTGCAGTTGACCTGCGAGTATATGACGAATCCTGCTGTTGTTGATGTGGCGGCGCCACGTTTATCCTGGGTCAATGAAGCCGCTTCGGAAATGATTCGCGGCGAGTCCCAACAGGCATATAGAATCTGTGTGGCTTCGACAAAATCAAAATTACTTAAAGGAGAATCAGATATCTGGGACAGCGGTAAAACGCCCTCTCAAGATTCATATCTGATTCCTTTTGCCGGAAGTAAATTACAGTCGGGGCAAGATTGCTGGTGGCGGGTTATGGTATGGGACAGCAACGATGTGGCATCAAGCTGGAGCGCTCCTGCTATGTGGGGTATGGGATTGCTTTCATCAGGCGAATGGCAAGCCAAATGGATCGGCGCACCATGGCAAGGCGAAGAACCGCGCACCGAACTTTTGCCTGAAGGGGGCAGACGACCGGTTTCACCACAATATCCGGCTCCTTACTTTCGCAAATCGTTCGAGGTCAAAAGCAATATCGTTTCTGCCAAAGCTTTTGTGACTGGTCTTGGTTTTTTTGAATTGTACATAAACGGGAAAAAGGCCGGCGACGACTATTTGGCGCCCAATTTAACCAACTACAGCAATCGTGAAAGTGTCGAATATCCCCAACTCATTACGGTCGACAATCATTTTAGGGATCACCGGGTCATGTATTTGGTTTACGATATTACGGATATGCTTAGGAAACAACAGAATGTGGCAGGCGCTATCATTGGCGATGGTTTTTACGACTGTACGAATTTACGCTGGACCGCCCCGTTTGGTTCGCCGCGTTTTCTGTGTCAAATAGAGATTACTTATAAAGATGGGACAAAAGACATGATTAGTTCGGACGAGTCGTGGAAGGTTAAAGAATCGCCAATTGTAATGAATGGAATATATGATGGCGAGATTTACGATGCCAATCTTGAAACAGAAGGATGGGCAACCGTGGCATGCGACGATTCGGGATGGAAAAACGCGGCGCTTCGTAAGCCGCCAACCGGCGAATTGACGGCTCATACCGCTCCAACCGACAAAATCACAAAAACACTTAAACCTGTGTCTTTGGTAAAAAACGACGATGGAAAGTATGAAGTCGATTTCGGCATAGAGATTTCCGGTTGGATCCGTTTCAAAAATTTGCAGGGAAACAAAGGTGATACATTGGATGTTAAATACATTTGCGAGTCGCCGCTCGGCGTACAGAAATATGTTTTTAAAGGAGGCGGAAAAGAAACGTATGCACCGCGATTTACCTGGTATGTGTTCAGCAAGGCAATCATCAGCGGTATCAATAATCTGACGACTGACATGCTGACTGCCGAAGCCGTCAACACCGATGTACCTGTCTCGGCCGAATTTAGAACATCCAATCCTCTTTTTGACCAAATCAATACGATATGGCAAAGGAGTCAGTTGGATAATATGCACGGCGGTATCGCCAGCGACTGTCCCCACCGTGAACGCGCTCCCTACACCGGAGATGGTCAGGTGGCGTGCGTTACCGTCATGCACAATTTTGATGCCGCTTCATTCTATGGGAAATGGATTCGTGATATACGCGATGTGCAAAATATCGAAACGGGGTATGTTCCCAATGGTGCGCCCTGGTTTCCGGGCTGTGGTGGAGGCGTTCCATGGGGGGTAGCCATGACCGTTATGCCATGGGAGTATTACGTCCACTATGGAGATAAGAAGATGCTCGAAGACAGTTATTTTGCAATGAAGGAAAAGGTTCGTTACATGCTTACGTGGCTTACGAAAGAGGGAACCATGTTCATGCAAAGAACAAATATTTCTTCAGACAGATCGAATCGCTGGCTCAATCTGGGCGACTGGTCGCCTGCGTTTGGTCTTCCTTCCGATGAACTCGTTCATACCTTCTATCTCTGGCGTGCCGCCGACTTTACGGCAAAAGCGGCCAAAGCGCTGAACAGGAAGGACGAACAGACGTATTATTCAACGATTGCCAATGAGGTAAATACCGCATTCCACAAAAAATTTTACGATACAATGAATAAAACATATGGCGACTGCGGAAGCAATATATTTGCATTGGTAATGGGCGTACCGGACGATTATCGACATGATGTAGTAGCGACTTTGCATCAGGAAATTGTAGAGAAATACAACGGACATTTGAATACAGGCATTTACGGTACCCAATTTTTCTTCGAAACATTGGCTGCTCATGGAATGAATGAGGTGGCTTACGAAGCGATGAACAAGCGTACATTCCCAAGTTATGGCCACTGGCTTGAACAGGGCGCCACTGTAACATGGGAGTTTTGGAATGGATCATCATCACGCAATCATCCCATGTTCGGAGGTGGATTGAACTGGTTCTACCGTACCCTTGCCGGAGTGAACACCGACGAAAACGAACCCGGATACAAACACATCATCATCAAACCGCAATTGCCGGAAAAGATGGATCATGTCTATTATTCGAACATGACACCTTACGGGAAAGTCGTTTCGGAAGTGAAAAAGAACGGCAACCGTCTGGAAATGAACGTAACCATACCTGTCGGCAGTTATGCAACCGTATATATCCCTGTTTCGGGAAATGCCGAAGTCACCGAAAGCGGGCAAACCATCGATACTTCATCGGGAGTCGAAAAGATTGGGATTGAGGATGGTTTACTGAAATTGAGGGTGATGCAGGGAAAGTATCAATTTAAAAACTAATGGTTAGCCACGAATTACATGAATGAACACGAAAAATATTTGTGAAAATTCGTGTAATTCGTGGCTAAAAAAAGAAAAAATATGAAACCCATCAACATTTTCCTCCCCCTATTTCTTTTCAGCATATCAGTGAGCGCCCAACGCCCCGCTAATCTCCGGTGCGAACATTTGACCAATCCGTTAGGCATTGATACGTCGTCGCCACGCCTGACATGGCTTCTCGATGATGCACGATACGGCGCAATACAAAACGCATACCGCATTATTGTCGGGACAGACTCAACCACAGTTGCCCGCGGACAGGGTAATGTTTGGGATACACAAAAAGTATCGTCCGGAAAGATGAATGTTACCTATCAGGGACAAGCGCTTCAACCGTTTACCAAATATTACTGGCAGGTAAAGTTGTGGGATAAGGAACAAACAGAAATCACGTCGGCCGTTGCCACGTTCGAGACCGGCATGATGCACATACGTAATTGGCAAGGCGCTTGGATATCGGACAGGAATGACATCCATTATAAGCCGGCGCCTTATTTCCGTAAAAAATTTACAGCCGGTAAGCCCGTACAATCTGCCAGAGCCTATATTGCTGCAGCCGGTCTGTATGAACTGTATGTGAACGGTGAAAAAACAGGAGACCACCGGCTTGACCCGATGTACACCCGTTTCGACCGCAGAAACCTGTATGTGACTTACGATGTGACATCCCAACTGCAAAACGGTGACAATGCAATCGGTGTCATTTTGGGAAACGGCTGGTATAATCATCAGTCGTTAGCCGTATGGAATTTTCACAATGCACCATGGCGCAATCGTCCGGCATTCTGCCTTGACCTCAGAATCAAATATATGGACGGCAGCGAAGAAATAATCGCCACAGGATTGGATTGGAAGACTTCTTCCGGGCCAATCATATCCAATAACATTTATACGGCCGAGCATTACGACGCCCGCCTCGAACAGGAAAACTGGTGTAAGGCGTCGTTTGATGATTCGGAGTGGCGTCGTGTTATCTTCCGGTCTGTCCCTTCAGAAATCGTATCGGCGCAACAGATGCACCCCGTTAGAAACGTCGAATCAATTGATGCGCAAACGATTAAGAAGATGAATGACACCACATATTTATTCGATTTCGGACGAAATATTGCCGGAGTCACACGTATAAAAGTTCGCGGCGACGAAGGAACGATTGTCAAAATAAAACACGGAGAACGATTGTATGAAAATGGATATATTGATATGTCAAATATTGATGTATATTACCGCGGCGATCAGGACGAAGACCCGTTTCAAACCGATATACTGATTCTGAGCGGGAAAAAAGAAGACGAATTCATGGCGAAATTTAATTATAAAGGTTTTCGCTATGCAGAAGTGACAAGCAGTAAACCGTTGGATTTGAACATTAACAGCCTGACCGCTTATTTTATGCATAGTGATGTGCCGGTAGCAGGCTACATCAAATCATCGAATCCATTGATTGAAAAATTATGGTGGGCAACCAATAATTCGTATTTATCCAATTTAATGGGTTTCCCGACAGACTGCCCTCAACGCGAAAAGAACGGTTGGACAGGCGACGGACATTTTGCAATCGAATCGGCTTTGTACAATTTTGACGGAATAACGGTCTATGAAAAATGGTTGGCCGATCACCGCGATGAACAGCAACCGAATGGCGTACTGCCGGACATTATTCCGACCGGAGGGTGGGGATATGGCACTGAAAACGGTTTGGACTGGACCAGCACAATTGCGATTATCCCATGGGAAATTTATATGTTTTATGGCGACAGCAAATTGCTGGCTGACTGTTACGACAATATAAAAAGGTATGTGAATTACGTCGATCGGATCAGTATGGGGCATCTTACTTCCTGGGGACGGGGCGACTGGGTTCCGGTAAAATCGCGCTCGAATAAAGAACTTACCTCATCGGTTTATTATTATGTAGATGCCAAAATACTTGCAGAGGCGGCTAAATTGTTTGACCGTCAGGACGATTATATCCATTATTCCCAATTAACCGAAAAAATCAAGGATGCGATTAACGCCAAATTTTTAAACAGGGAAACGGGCATTTATGCAAGCGGGACACAGACCGAATTAAGTGTTCCTTTGCATTGGGGTGTCGTACCGGACGAAATAAGACAGAAAGTTGCCGATAATCTGGCCAATACGGTAAAAGAGGCTAATTTCCACTTGGATGTTGGCGTATTAGGCGCCAAAGCGTTATTGAATGCGTTAAGCCGGAATGGCCATGTTGAAACGGCATATAAAGTGGCTATCCGGGACAAATATCCGTCGTGGGGCTGGTGGATCGTGAACGGAGCGACTACATTGCTCGAAAACTGGGATTTAAAAGCCTCGCGCGATATATCCGATAATCACATGATGTTCGGTGAAATAGGCGCTTGGTTCTATAAAGGACTTGGCGGTATTTTCCCCGACCCTGCACAACCCGGATTCAAGAATATCATTCTGCGTCCGAATTTCGTGACGGGACTAAATCATGCAACCATTTCACACCGTTCGCCTTACGGTGAAATTCTGTCGAAGTGGGAACGGAAAAGCAGGGATATTTTTTATTCGGTAACCGTTCCCGCCAATTCTACAGCCGACCTCTATTTGCCTGAAAAGGTGCAGGTAAGAAAAATAACGCGATCCGATGACAAGTCGGCTGACCACCCGCCAAAGAACTCCGACAACGGTTATCATTTGCAAGCCGGGAATTATGTGTTTGAATTACGGTGATTTAGAGTGTTTAAAGAATGATCGTAGTCGCACCGGCAAGTGTAGCAGCTATCAATGCGAGAGGAGTCACCATTCACTCCTTCTTCCAGTTAAGTTTTGCTCCTTTTCTTCCGGATACCAAACCCAATCAAGAATTTTTCCGGCTTTCGAAAGAAAAAAATAATATCATGAAAAGCCTCGACCTGTTGGTGATCGACGAAATAAGCTGCGTCTCCGTTTTTCTTCGATAGCCTTGCCTTGAAAAAGACAATGTATCCGTTTACATGGCTACGAAAAACACTAACCACTAACAAATTCATCCGGCAGGTTGATTAAATACAGACGGTGGGTTGCGCGGGTGACGGCAGTGTAAAGCCAGCGGTAGAAGTTTTCGCCTAACATTTCTTGTGTGACATATCCGATATCGAGAAAAACGTTTTTCCACTGGCCGCCCTGCGCTTTATGACAGGTGATGGCATACGCATATTTAATCTGGATGGCATTGAAGAAAGGATCGGTTTTCAATCTCTTGATTTTGCCTGCTTTGGTTGGTTCGTCGACGTAATCATCCATGATTTGCATAAACAATTTATCACTTTTTTCTTTGGACAGCGAAGGTGATTCGTCTTGAAGCGTATCTAACAATACGCGTATATCCAATTCTAAGCCGTAATCCTTAAAACGCACCAATAAGTCGCAAAAACGAAAACCGTATAGATGATAAGTACGGCGTACGCGTACGACATCTACCATTTCACCGTTTGCAATAAAATCCATCTCCTGAAGTTGCTCTGTCCAGAAATAGTTATTTTTCACAACCATGAGCAGGTCGCCTGAAGAAATTTCTTCTTCGCGGTAAAGGATACGGTTTCGTATCCCGTTATTATATTGTTTGGCGTTTTTATTTGAACGGCATATCAAGATGGTTTCATCCATTCCGTCTCGGCTATAAGCTGAAGAAAGCGTTTCGATAAAATTTTCACCTGTTACTTTTTCCATATCGGAGAAAGGTTTCAATTGAATTTTAGGATACAGGTTACAAAGTGATTTCCTGAGGCTTTCACGAATATTTGTAGCATTGAAGAATATGCCCGACACCTTTTCCTGACGGACTACTTCGGTGAGGTATTTTTCACGGATTTGCGATGCATACTTCTTTAAGTATTGGATATCTAACGCCGGGCTTTCTGTTTCCGAGACAGGTGGAAGCTGGGCGGTGTCGCCCATCAGGATTAATTTGCAATGCGCTCCCGATAATACGTATTCAATCAAGTCATTCAACAGAAATCCACTCCCGAAAGCATACGAACCGGTTGGTTTGTTGGATATCATAGACGATTCATCGACGATAAAAAGGGTATGCGAATGGATGTTTCTGTCTAAAACAAAGCCCGAAAAATCGTTCGAAAATCCTTTTTGCCGGTAAATTTTTTTATGGATCGTGAATGCCTTTTGCCCTGCATATTCGGAAAAAACTTTAGCTGCCCGCCCGGTTGGCGCCATCAAGATGGTTTTTAGGTGTAAATGGTTCAATGCCTTGACCAATGCGCCCAATAAGGATGTTTTCCCTGTTCCTGCATAACCTTTCAACAAAAATAAATTACTTACCGGCGAACAAATAAAATCATCGATTTCAGTAAGCGCTGAAGTTTGTTCCCCGGTTGGCTGATAGGGGAAAAAATATAAAATTTGATTTGATATGCGTTGTTGTTTCATTCTTTTTGAAATTATTTTGGCAATAAAGATACGACTTTAAAAAAATCTTATCTATATTTGCGCAACAAAATTAGTTAAAAAACTAAATAAGATCATGAATCTTCGAGTTCCTGACACATTAACGGCCGGTAATTCCGAGGAATACATTGTATCCATCCGGCTCCGGCCGGGTGGTCTTTCTTTTACCGGTCTGATTCCTTCAAAAAAGGAAAGTTTCTTCCATACCGAAATAGCAATAGACCCAACTAAACCATCCATCCGGGAGATTAAAGATATCTTTTTTGCCCATCCTTTTTTTGCTTATTCTTTTCGACAAACATTTGTCGTTTGGGTCAACCGGCAATATACGCTAATTCCAGCATCTGTTTTCGTAGAGAGTCAAAAAGAACAGTTGATGTCATTTGTCTTTTCGTCGCCTGAAGAAAAAATACTTCATGAAAGATTGGATGAATTTGACAGTGAAATCTTGTATGGAATACAGCCGGAAGTGCATAAATTTTTCTCACGCTCGCTATTAAGGGTATCTTTTGTCCACACGGTAAGTCCGTTGTTGAAACAATGGAGACGTCAAAGTTTAATTGCCTTTCCGAAACAATTGTTTGTGGCAATCCATGAAGATACGATGGATGCAGCTTGTTTCTATCGCGATAACTTGCTGTTTAGCAATTCATTTCAGGTAGATGATGCAGCCGATATGATCTATTATATCATGTATATCTGGAAGCAAACAGAGATGGATCAACAGAACGACAAACTGTTTCTGCATGCACATGCCTCGACGTATCAAACCCTGAAAGACACGATACAATCGTATATCATGCAGGTAGAGTTCGTTCAGTCTGTGTGGCCCGGTACGGCGTTGGAAGTTCCTCCTGATATTTTAGCATTGTTCACATGCGAATCATAAGGGGAAAATACGGCCATCGCAGGTTTAAGGCGCCGGCTTCATTTCATGCACGTCCGACCACCGATTTTGCCAAGGAGAATCTGTTTAATGTGTTGGATAACCTCGTCGAATGGGAATCGATGGATGCGCTGGATTTATTTTCAGGTACGGGAAGTATCGCGTTCGAAATGCTTTCGCGGGGATGCCGGAGCGTTACCGCCGTCGAAACAAATTACAAACACATTTCATTTATTGAAAAAGTAGCCAAGACATTAAATATTAACGAACTGAATCTTATACGGGGCGATGTTTTGCGCTATTTATCATCGGTCAGGAACGTTTCATTTGGTTTGATTTTTGCCGACCCGCCCTATGATTTTCCGGCTATGCCTGATTTACCGAATCTTATTCTGAACAGTAGCCTGCTTCGGGAAGGAGGGTTTTTTATCTTGGAACATTCTAAAAACAAAGACTTTTCCACATTACCGTATTTTTCACAACGGAGAGTATATGGTGCGGTAAATTTTAGCATTTTTGTCAAAGCAAAGGTGAAAAAAGACGCATAAACGACTCCGCCAAGCGCTTGGGAACAGGACGTTTGAGCCAGCGTGCAGGGACTAACTGTTTGCAATGATGGCTTATATCGTCCAAGAAAGCGTTTTTCATTTGTTTGGCAAACGCTTCCTGGTATATAAAGGCATTGATTTCGAAATTATGTTCGAAACTGCGAAAGTCGAAATTGGCAGAGCCGATGCTCGTTAGTTCATCATCAGTCACTAACAAT